>NZ_FRAX01000001.1:300000-441565 GCF_900142465.1 Fibrobacter sp. UWH6 | reverse complement strand
AGCTGGTCCATCATCTTGCGGAACAGGTCGCGGTCTTCAGCGATATCGATGGAATCGATGCTGGTACCGAGAATCTTCACGCCTTCGTCGCTGAGAGCGCGGGCGATGTTCAGCGGAGTAATCTTTTGGACGTTCCCCGCGCTCCGCACGGGTCGGGCTATATTTTATGGGTTGTCCGGTTCACTCCGCAACCACCGTGATCATATATAGCAAACTAATTATCATATTGCAGACAAAATAAAATTTTTTTTCGTATCTCATTTATACAAAATGTCCACTCGTCTAATTTGAGTATTTCTTTATACAAAAAGACCAGCTTTTTTCAAGCCGGCCTTTTTTCATTTGGATGCATAATTTAACGTACAAATCCCAGTCTGCCTTCCCCGCTCTGCAGATATTGATTCATATAATCCTTTGCAATCTTGCAGGCCTCGGGCAGAGGCTTACCTAGAGCCACATTGGCAAGAATGGCAGAACTCAAGACACAGCCGGTGCCGTGCTTTCCACAGCCAGGCAAGCGGGGACTTGCAAACTTGTATTCGGCACCATCCATAATCAAGGTATCTACGGAATCAGCGCCTTCTGCATGTCCGCCCTTCAGAAGAACGGCACAGTCCTTCCCCATCTGAATTATGCCCTTTTCGTGAGCGGCCTCCAGACCAAGAAACTTGTATTCAACGGCATTGGGCGTCACAAGGTCAATCATCTTCATGACCGGCAAGAATTCTGCGGCATCACGCATAAAATGGAATCCAGCGCTGGCGCTAGCAATGGGATCCCACACAATAAAGGCGTCCGGCGACTTTTCACGAACAAACTCCACAATACGTTTCAGAATCTTGGCCTTTTCTACCAAACCTATTTTCACGTACTTAAAAGTATGCTTTCGGAAGAGCGTTTCCAACTGGGCTTCGATTCGTTCCCAGATAACCCAACCAGGCGCCACAAACTCATCTTCATTCTGTTCGGTCAGAGCCGTGCAGACAGCCTGGCCATACACCCCAAAATGAGCCATGGTCTTAATGTCAGAAATAAAACCCGCACCGGCGCTACCGTCAAAACCGGCAATGGTCAAAGCATAAATCATATCGTTATTTTCAGCCATGAAATCCTCGAAAAGCATTCCTAACGACAAGTAAGATAAATAAAAAAAAGCCTAACAGGCCATATTTTTAAAAAGGAGAAGAAATAAAAAATATTTATGCAGACAAGAATTTCATATTGTGTAAAGAAATGAATTATAAATCAGTCTGCCGCTAGAAATAAACTGCAATCAAGGCAGCCGTCGTCACACAGATCAGCACAACCGCAGGCACAATAGGCTTGCGCATGCTCTTGGCCCCAAGGAAGAATACCAGGCCACCCTTAGTCAACGTGTTGGCGAGACTGGCAAAGAGGAACGCCAGCACCAGTTCCCGTACAGGCAATCCAGACTTCAAATGCATATCGATTACGGAGAATGCCACCGCATCCATCTCGGCGGCACCGCCAAGGAAACTGCAGGCCAAAAGAGCACCGGCCCCCAGATAGACTCGGGCGGCATTAGCCACAAACATCACCGCGGTAAATACAACGCCAAACTTAATAGCCGGCAAAAGTTTGAAGGGATTAGAAAATCCAGCGGAATGTTCCTGGCGCTTACGGCTGGTACGCAGTTTCAGGAACAGCGCATAAGCCAAGCTGGGCACCACAGGAACCAGCAACGGCAATGCCAAGGGGCCAGCAAGGCTTCCACTCAAGGCAATGCAAATCAAATACAGACGCACATACATCACCGACCAGCTGAGAACGATTCCCAAGGTAAAGTCAGACGCATACGCTTCGTTTTCGCGACTGCGGCCTGCCAAATTCAAAGTGAGAGCCGTACTGCTGGCAATGCCCCCAAGAACTCCGGTCAGCCAGATTCCCTTACCCGGGCCCACAATCTTGATAAGCACGTAGCCTACAAAACCGATGCCAGAAATAAACACCACAAAAAGCCAGATGGTATGGGGGTTCAGAACTTGCAGTCCCGCAGGCCCATAAGCCTGATTAGGAAGGAAGGGCAACACCAGCGCAGAAATCACAGCAAACTTTACCGTGGCTAGCACATCTTCGCGGGAAAGTTTTTTCGCAAAATCATGAAGTTGCTGTTTAACCGTAAGAATCCAGAGCATCACCACCATAATGACGCAAGATTCCAACAGTTTGCCGTACCAGCACAAGGCCCCAAGCAAATACACAATTACAAGAGCCACGCTGGTGGTAATGCCCGCCGCAGGGGCAGCACCCCCTTCAGAACCTACAGACGATTCCACGTGATGGCTCAGTCCAAAAGCTATATGGGACGCCACCAGCAAAAGACCAATCACAATAAAGCCTGCGACAAAGGGTGCAGCACTTTCCATCAGGCCACACAACATGGCCACCATGGCACCGCCGAGCCCTACCAAAGTAAACGTACGAACACCCGCCGGATGACGATCCGTCGCATCGAAATAGGTATGCTCGCGCTGCAAGCCAATAATCAAGCCGATACCAATAGCAGCCACGAGTTTGTAGAATACGTTAAACTCAAGCATAATGCTAATCTATATACGGCCTTCCAAAAAAGGAAACCATGTCATATAAAAAAAAGGACTTGCCTTAAACAATCTGGGCAAATCCTTAGTCCAACTTGAAATAAGAAATCTATCGACGGATCAAATCCGACTTCATGCCGACCTTCATGGCATACATTTTCTTATCGGCAGCGGAGTACACCCCACTTGCACTCATGGGGCCGCATTCGCTGCGGTACGCCACACCGTAAGCCGCTTCCAGAGGAACTGGCAAACCGGATTTTCCCACAAGCATCTTATCCTTCATAGAGTTGATTGCAAAATCGATATCTTCCAGATGTTCTTCACGGACAATGGCAACAAATTCATCACCACCCATACGGATTGTCGCACCCACACCTTCAAAGGAGCCTCTCAAGATATTCGCAAAGACCTTGATCAGACGGTCACCCGTGCTGTGGCCATACTTGTCGTTCACATACTTCAAGCCGTTCATGTCGATGCTGACAATGGCGAAATCTCCGTCGGACCTATCCAGCACATCAAAAATCTGTTGGCACTTGGCGCGGTTATAAAGCCCGGTCAGGCTGTCGATATACACCATGGCGGCAAGCACTTCCTTTTCGGTCCTGTCGGCCACCAGTTTATACAAATAAACCAAATAGCTCAAGACCAAAAGCATCACAAAGCTCAAGGTTCCCAGGGGAATCCAGGTCACGTCCCAGCGAAAAGATTCAATAGCCAAATACTTAAAGACGTTGTATCGGATCAAGTCCGCAAAGGCCACAACACCAAAGGAAAGAACACCCCATGTCAGGAACTTTCCAGACAGGTCCGTCTTCTTGCTGTAGACCACGCCACTGAATGCCATATACAGGAAAGCAACACCCACATAAATATGGAAGGGCAACAAGGTCTGGGGGAAATGCAGAACGTTGGTAAAATGCAGAATAGAAGTAACCAGGGCATAGCAGGCGCCAAAGGCAACCAGCGTTACCAAGCCCCACCACCTCCAGGTCTTAATCTGACCACGACGCATATCCATCAGCAGGAATCCCAACGGAATCGGGGACATATACAAGCTGAAATATTCAATGGTGGTGTTAAAGGAAAAGTTAAACGAAAAGACCTGAATCAATTTTGTGTAGCAGAGAGTCCATGTTCCCAGGGATAGGGAAAGCAAACCGATCATCTGGAATCTGAAATAACCGGTACTGAAAAAACTGACTACAGCACAGATAACCACCGATAGCAGTCCGAACAGAATCAGGAAGATACCCACAAACAAGGCCAGCGCATGTGACGCAAAAAAGTCCGTATTGGCATAGCTAGATGGCAGGATATCGATGGGAGAGAAATTCGAGAAGGCTCCGTCTTCGGTAGCCTGAATGGAGATACGAATACGCTTGCCGGCAGAATTGGGACCAAGATACACATAGTGCATACCGCTTCCCACAATGCGGTTACTCTCGTAAAGTTTATCGCCATAGGCATAGATCAGTTCTTCATCTTCGAAGACCTTCACCACACTATGGTAAACCTTGAAGCGCATAACCGAGCGAGGGAACGTATTGCTGGGGAGCTTGCGCTCCAAAACAACTACTTCATCCTTATCCACCGTCTTGGGCAATATGTGTCCGGCGATTTTCGGGACATGCTTAGTTTCCCCATTTACAACAAGAGTCCAGTCATTGTCCAGGGACATGACGAGGTCAGAGACACCGCTATCCTTTGTAGCATTAAAGAAGAAAAAGGTCAGGATGATCATCGCAATGGTCACCGTGAACGAGATAATCTTGTTTACCTTCTTCGACATTTAATCCTACAAACCTATAAAACTAGCGTTCCCACACCTCGAACGTGGTCACGAAGTCGTTCTTTTCGTCGGCCGGGAAATCTTCAGAGCTAACCTTGCGCCAGCCCTCACCCCAGTCCGGGAAAAACACATCTCCATCCACATTTGCGTGAACTCTAGTTAGATATAACTTTTTTGTAAGAGGCATGGCAGCATTATATATAGCCACCCCCCCAATAATAAAGCATTCTTCCTCTCCTGCAGCCTCTGCAGCCTTAATAGCGGACTCCAAATCGCCGCAAACGACACAGCCAGGAGCAGCAAACTCAGGATTTCGAGTCAATACATAGTTCGTACGATTCGGCAGAGGTCTCCCGATATCATCGTAGTTCTTGCGACCCAGTATGATGGAATGACCTGTTGTAATCGCCTTAAAGCGTTTCAAATCAGCAGACAGATGCCAAGGCAAATGACCATCACGGCCAATCACATTGTTTTCGGAAACAGCGACAATAGCAGAAATCAACATAGGAAATAGTGGCTAGTGGTTAGTGATTAGTGGTTAGTGATTTGTAGGTAGCGTCAACTATTTGCTGACAACTGTTTACTAACCACAGACCACTGATTAAACGGCGATGGGAGCCTTAATGGTGGGCCACGGATCGTAATCAACCAGTTCGAAATCCTCAAACTTAAAGTCGAAGAGGTCCTTGATTTCGGGATTCAACTTCATGGTAGGCAGCTTGCGAGGTTCGCGGGAAAGCTGTTCCTTTACCTGTTCGAAATGGTTGGAATACAGATGAGTGTCACCCAGGGTGTGGATGAATTCGCCCGGTTCATAATCGCAAACCTGAGCCAGCATCAAAGTCAACAGAGCATAGCTGGCAATATTGAACGGAACCCCCAGGAAGGTGTCTGCGCTACGCTGATACAGCTGACAGGAAAGCTTGCGCTTGCCAGATGCGCCAACGCCACCTACATAGAACTGGAAGAGGCAGTGGCAAGGGGGCAAGGCCATCTTATCCACTTCGGAAACGTTCCAGGCACAAACCAAGTGGCGGCGAGAGTCGGGATTGTTCTTCAGACTGTTCACCAGGTTCTTGATCTGATCGATGTGTCCGCCCTCAGGTGTGGGCCAGCTGCGCCACTGATGACCATATACCGGTCCCAGGTCGCCATTTTCATCAGCCCATTCGTCCCAGATGGTCACCTTGTTATCGTGAAGATATTTGATGTTGGTGTCGCCCATCAAGAACCACAGCAGTTCGTGGATGATGGAACGAAGGTGGAGCTTCTTTGTAGTCAAACAGGGAAAGCCCTTGGACAAGTCGTAACGGCACTGACGACCAAAAACGGAACGGGTTCCAGTTCCAGTGCGATCGGAGCGGTCAACGCCGTTTTCCATAATGTCTTTCAGAAGATCGAGATATTGCTGCATAGAGGGTAACGCGGAAAGGTTAAAGGTTAAGAGAGGCGAGAGACGAGATATGAGTTGTTATAATCGCGCCGGGGGCGCCTTACTTTAACTCACTGTTCAAAACTCATTGTCCACAGCTCAATTCACTGTTCACTATTCACTGCCATTTGTTCGTTGCCGAAAAGTTCCAGTCGCTTGTAGGGCTTCGCACCTTCGACTTCCTTTTCTACCAGCAGGCGGTTCAGGGCATTCAAAATCAAGTCCTGCGTATGGCGGGGAACGGGCTTCTTGCCGAGGCGAGCCTTCTGCACCATCTTATGGTTAAGGTGTTCAGCATCCATTTCCACCAGGTCATGGTTAGAAGCTTCAATAGCAGTCAAAATTTCATCAAGCTTTGTCATAACATTAAAGATAACAAAAAAGCCCCCGGACTTTTTGTCCGAGGGCTTCATTCGCTAATATCGCGTTGTTCGATTACGGAACGTAGTTGCTATGGCAGCTCATACCGTCATCGTCCGGGCTTACGAAGACCATTTCGATACGGCGGTTGTTTTCACGGCCATCAGCAGTGCTGTTGTCGTCGACCGGGCAAGTCGGGCCCATACCAATTGCCTTGATACGATCCTTCTTCACGCCAGCCTTGGTCAGTTCCTTCATCACGGATTCTGCACGCTGCTGAGAAAGCTTGGTGTTGGTCTTTTCCTTACCAACGTTATCGGTATGACCCTGGATAACGATTTTCAGATCCTTATACTCGTCATTTTCGACAAGCTTCTTAGCGATGCTCTTCAAGATCTTCTTAGCGTTGGATTCGAGGGTAGCCTTACCGGACTTGAAGGTAACACCATCAAGCTTTTCAGGAGCCTTCTTGGGGCAGCCGTGACCATCGTCGCCAGCCACATCCGGGCAGCGGTCGATGCCGGTACATACATCCTTGAACTGATCCAGGAGCTTCTTATCGGCAACCCACTGAGAGCAGATGCCATCCTTATCGGAGTCCGGATCGTCGTCAATCGGGCAACCCTTATTCCATTCCGGACCTGCTTCATCTTCGCAGCGGTCAATACCGTGGCAAACATCCTTGAACTGTTCGAGCATACCCTGCTTCTTCACCCACGGAGAGCAGAGGCTATCCTGGTCGGGGTCCGGATTTTCAGCCGGGCAGCCCTTATTCCATTCCGGACCTGCTTCCACCGGGCACTTATCGACGCCGTGGCAGATATTTGCAAAGTCCTTCTGCATACCCTTTTCAGTTACCCAAGGTGCGCACAGAGAGTCACCATCGGCATCCGGATTGTCCATCGGGCAACCCTGAGCGAAAGCTTCACCGGCTTCAGTCGGGCACTTATCGATACCCTGGCAGATACCTTCGTACTGTTCCAGCAAGCCCTTCTCAGTTACCCAAGGATCGCAGAAGCCATCCTGGTCGGTATCCGGATTACCCAGCGGGCAACCTTCGTTGTTTGCCGGACCGAATTCGGTGGGGCACTTATCGATACCCTTACAGGTCTTTTCAATGAAGTATTCAGCCTTCAGGTTTTCATCTTCAGCAGCCTTTTCGAAGTAGTAGCCCATCTTCTTCTGAGTTACCCATTCGTCGCAAAGGCCGTCGTTATCGGAGTCCGGATCATCCCACGGGCAGCCCTTATTGGCCTTAGTACCAGCTTCGCCCGGGCACATATCGTAACCCTTACATACGTCAGCAAATTCGTTCAGAACGCCTTCGTCAGTTACCCACGGAGAGCAGAGACCGTCATTATCCGGGTCCGGCTGCTTGGTGGGGCAACCGTTGAATGCAGGAGAACCGGCCTGGTTCGGGCATTCATCGATGCCGTCGCAAACATCCTTGAACTTCTTCTGCATCTTTCTCTGAGATACCCAAGGATCGCAGACACCATCTTCATCCGGGTCCGGATTACCCAGCGGGCAACCATCTTCGCCTTCACCCGGTTCGTTGGGGCACTGGTCTACGCCTTCGCAAACTTCGGAGAATTCATCCAGGAAGCCCTTTTCGGCAACCCAGGCATCGCAAACGCCATCTTCGTCAGCATCGGGATTACCCAGCGGGCAACCCTGGTTCAGACGATGACCGTAGTCATCCGGGCACTTATCTTCATCATCCACGACGCCATCGCCATCGCGGTCCTGGGCAAGCAGGAAGCCGCTCCAGGTAAGACCACCGTAAACGGTGTATTCCGGATTCACGCGAGTAGGCATGTAGTTAACCTTGTTGCCATTTCCATCCTTGTTGGGGATAGAGACGACAACACCCTTTTCCCCACCCAGGTAGTAAGAAGCACCCATATGGAGATCCAGACCAACAGGCAGATGGAACACCAGGGCACCGGTCAACTGCTTGGAGTCAAATTTCTGATCTTCCACAGGCCAACCACCAACATTCGTGGTTATACCATCCAACTGGATATCCCAGTGATATTCCAGGAACAGGGACAGGAAGTCCAGGAAGTAAATTTCTGCGGCAGCATTCAAGTAAGGCAGAGACAGATATTCGCTATTAGTTGTATAGCGGTAGCCACCATTCAAGTGGAGCAGGAACGGATAGGCGTCAGTCTTTTCAAGATCCATGGTCACGGCAAGGCCGAAGTCCAGGGTGGTATTCTTGGTACCATACGGATAGGCAACACCAGTGTTCTTGTTTACGTATTCCGGATAGCGAACCCAAAGGCCCTGCTTCTTGGCATCAGCAGTACCAGCAGCGACACCAGCATAGACGGCCACGTCCATGGGCTGATCTTCGGGAAGAGGGAAGCGAGCCTTCAAGTCACCCTTCAGGTTACCGACATAACCCATCTTTTCCATGTCGCCGTTTTCGCCACGCTTGTACTGGTCATAGTACACAGGCAGGGTAACGCCCAAGTCAAAGTAATGCCAGATACCGATGGCAAAACCCACATTAGCGTTGATACCCGTAAAATCAGCAACAGGAAGTCCGTCTGCACCTGCAGGGAACATGTTGTTGCCAAATGTGGCATCACCCAAAAGGGTAAACACCAGCTTGGAATGTCCAAGAGACTGGGCAGACTGGGTGTTATTCACACCGACAAAGCCTTCCTTATTGATTGTCTGGGGATGACCTGCAAAGGCAGAAGCCGCCAAAGCGAGGGCAAGACCCATAGCTACTTTTTTCATAGCATCTCCTTATGAGTGGGGCGCCACCAAACACGGCACCCAGAAATTAACTAAGTAAAATATAGTTTCTTGACAAAAAAAACTTATAAAAGCATTAGCCAAAATGCGATTAAAAACACACAAAAGGGGGGGGCGCAGCCCCTTTGTGAACAAAGATTTACATACAATTCGGTGTTGCGAAAATCACATCACAAAAGCACTCTACATTTCCATACCCCGTTCAAACAGTTCCGAGTGGAGCCGACAAATGCTGGTAAACCCCTTACGTCCCACTATAATATGATCCAGAACGGGAATCTGGAGAATTTTTCCCGACGCACAGAGAATCCGCGTAATGGAAATATCTTCCTGACTGGGAGACGTCGAACCCGAAGGGTGATTGTGGGCGAAAATAACAGACACGGCACGGTCTTCGATTGCACGGGCAAAAGCTTCACGAGGATGAACCGGAGTCTGATTCACAAGCCCGGTCGTCAATTCATGAACGCGGATGACGTCGTTGGAGGAATTCAGCGTCACCAATACAAGATGTTCCTGTTCCTCATACTTCATATAGGAAAGCCTAGGCAGCAAATCTTCGGGCGAAGAAACGGAGCTCACGTTACCACTGAGGATATAGCGCCCCGACAATTCAAGGCAGGCAAGGACCTGGGATGCCTTTACACGGCCCAGCCCCTTGATCTTACGCAGACGCTGAAGCGAAGGAATCGTCGATTCAGAAGAAAGAAAATCTGCCAGATGCCTGGACAATTCAAAAACATCGCAATTCTGGCAGCCGCTACCGAGAATCAGCGCAAGCAGTTCCTCATTGCTCATAGCCGAGGGACCAAGCCGTTCAATTTTCTCGCGAGGAAGAAGCGACGAATTTTCAACAGGGACCTGATAGACCAAGGCACAATCCTTTACAGAAATCGCATTATACGGAACCATAAAACTCCTTTTTTGAAAGGTTCTCTCTTATACACGAGTTTTTCAAAAAAAGATTCGCTTACATTTTGCTTTCATTTATAATTCCGCATTCAAGGAAAGGTTTTTCAGTTCCCAAAAGGCATTCAAACCTTTTATTTTCACGGTTCCTCAGTCCAAAACGTTCATTTTCAGCGAACAAAAAACAACATGAGGCAACATTTACAGAAATAAAAACGTGTTTTTAATCAAACAAAAGACCAATTTTCCCAAATTTGCATTCAAAAACCATCATTTTTTCAAAATAATTTCATCAAACTCTTACCATTTACCCTATGTTTGACTATATTTTCGCCATATTATAAAAGTTATAAACCATCCGAAATAGGAAATTTTATGGCAAATAAAACCTTAAGCGGCGCAGAAGTGATCATCGAATGCCTCAAGCGTGAAGGCATCGACACAATCTTCGGCTATCCTGGTGGATCCGCAATTCCGATGTTTGACGCAATTCTTGATTCCAACATCAAGGTTGTCCTCACCCGTCACGAACAGGGCGCAACTCACATGGCTGATGGCTATGCTCGTCAGACCGGCAAGGTCGGCGTTGCCCTCGTTACTTCCGGCCCGGGTGCTACCAACACCTTTACAGGCATCTACACTGCCCTCATGGATTCCAGCCCCATCGTTGTGCTGGCCGCTCAGACCACCACTCCGAACCTGGGTAAGGACGCCTTCCAGGAATGCGATACCAGCGGTATGACTTTCGCTGCCGTCAAGCACTCCTACCTAGTGAAGGATCCCAACGATCTTCCCCGCATCATGAAGGAAGCTTTCCACATTGCACGTACTGGCCGTCCGGGCCCCGTGCTCATCGACCTCCCGAAGGATGTGACTGCCGGCGCTTGCACCGCACCGTTCACCGATCAGATGGACCTTCCCGGCTACAAGATTCCTACCTACGCTCCTGCAGAAACCGTAGAAAAGGCTGCTGAATTCCTGAAGAAGTCCAAGAAGCCCCTGCTCCTCGTTGGCCACGGCGCTATGATTTCTGGCGCAGCCCGTCAGGTTAAGGAACTGGCAGAAAAGCTCCAGGCTCCCGTAGCTTGCACCCTCCTCGGCCTCGGCACCTTCCCCACCGACCACGAACTTTCTCTCGGTATGCTGGGCATGCACGGTACTGTTTACGCAAACAAGGCTGTGCTTGACTGCGACCTGATTCTCTCCATCGGTTCCCGCTGGGACGACCGTATCACCGGTAAGCTTGAAGTGTTCTGTAAGGACGCCATCAAGATGCACATCGACATCGACCCCGCCGAAGAAGGCAAGGTTCTCCAGCCGGATGTGTTCATGTGCGGCGATGCCAAGATGGTTCTGGAACAGCTCCTGCCCCTCGTTTCTAAGCTGGACTCCGCAGAATGGGTCAAGACCTGCCAGACTTGGAAGAAGCGTTTCCCGCTGACCTACCCCAAGCAGGGTGGTCTCCGTATGCAGCACATCGTGCAGACCGTCAGCGACCTTACCCAGGGTAAGGCAATCGTCACGACCGACGTGGGTCAGCACCAGATGTGGGTTGCACAGTTCTTCAAGATCAACAACCCCCGCCAGCTCCACTCCAGTGGCGGCGCAGGCACCATGGGCTTCGGCCTGCCCTCTGCAATCGGTGCAGCATTCGGCAACACCACCGGCTGGCCCGTCTGCAGCTTCAGCGGCGATGGTGGCTTCCAGATGACCGAATTTGAACTTGCAACCGCAGCAATCCACAAGCTGCCCATCAAGATTTTCGTTCTCGACAACAAGTACCTGGGCATGGTGCGTCAGTGGCAGGAACTGTTCTACGACCACCGTTACTCCAGTGTCGACATGCAGGGCAACCCTGACTTCGTCAAGCTGGCAGAAGCCTACGGTATCCCGGGTCTCCGCATCAAGCGCGCTGCCGATGCAGAACGCATGATCCAGAAGGCTCTGGACTACAACGACGGTCCTATCGTTATCTGGTGCGAATGCGAAAAGGAAGACAACGTGTTCCCCATGATTCCGGCAGGTGCACCTTTGACCTCCATGATTACTGAACAGCCCAAGGCTCAGCTTGAAAAGCCCACTGGATCGACCTAATCACGGAAAGGAGATAAAAAAATGATTTCTACAGCTCATTCTATTAGCTTGTTAGTCGCAAACCGCCCGGGCGTGCTCGTTCGCATCGCTCTGGTGTTCTCCCGCCGTGGTTACAACATCGACTCCCTGGTCGTGTCCCCCACGCTGGACCCCAACTTCAGCCGCATGAACATTGTGGCTCACGGTAATCCCGAAATCTTGATGCAGATCATCAAGCAGCTGGAAAAGCTGGTTGACGTTGTGCAGGCCAAGGACCATACCAACATGAACGTGGTGGAAAAGGAACTTGCCTTGATCAAGGTTCGTTGCGCTCCGGAACAGCGTACCGAAATCCTGCAGCTCTGCGATCACTTCAAGGCTGTTACCGTTGACATGACCGAAAACTCCATGATCATCCAGATTACCGGCAACACCGATAAGATCGATGCCATGAAGAGCCTGTGCCAGAAGTTCGAAATCGTCGAATACATCCGCACCGGTAAGGTCATCATGCTCCGCGGTGAAGACAAGACTTAGTTTTATTACGCTTTGTTGACCAATTAAGAAAGCCCTCGGTTCACATTCACCGAGGGTTTTCCTTATTTCATTCTTAAGACTTTTTTAGCCAGGAGTATTTGTCAGCCAACTCAATCACGGACCTAAACAGATAACAAACTGGTGGAATCTTCAAAAGTTTGCGAAGAACGGGAATGTATTTTTTGCACTTCTGGCGAAGTTCCTCCCCCGTCATCTTCGATGCGGTAAGCGAAGCAGCAGCGTGATCCCAGCCTGCGCGAGCCCGGTCAGAATCTTCTTCTAGAATCGCCAACATCTCATCAAGATTTTGCCCAAGAGTATTGAGTATTTCTTCTTGTCTATCGGGAGATTTTCCTTTATTCATAAAGTCTCGAGCCACCTAAAGGCGTCACTTTGCCAGAACTTTTTCGATTTCAGCAATGTACAAGGTGTGCATTGTATCGTTTGCGTACCAGCGATCAAGAATGCTCTTGTCGATGAAGCTTTGTTCATCAAACTTCTGGGCGAAAAGTATCTTGCAGACCAAAACCTTCAATCATCTTGATCGGATTCTTTTGAAGTTCTTCTGCGGTAATTACATTGTAATTCATATTAAAATCCTATAACAGCTTCTGAAATTTCGTTAGCTTCGTCAGAACCATCGTCTGCGTATTCCGGGTTAAATTCTCCCCAGCCATCACTGGTGCCACAACCTACGCCTACATCAAGGCTAGCCCACTTAAAGGCTCCGAAGACTTTCTCGAAGCGTTCCATCAGTTCAGCAAAGAATTCCTCGGGCAGTTCATCTTCCACAAAAATGGATCCGTCCATGGCCATCAGGGCGCTTTCAGGCAATTCCTCAAAACGGCATTCATACTCGTCCATCATGACGTCGTCTACAGAATACCATTCGCCGCAGTCTTCACTTGGGAGCTCTGCATCAGGGAAACTTTCCATAATTTCGTCATAAACACCAGAAAGTTGGTCCGTTTCGCCTACAAAGCGCATCAAAATTCTACAACTCATATCTTCTCCAAGAAATTTTTCTGCTAATAAGACAAATATAATCGAATTGCATTGTGATAAAAATAACACTCAAAAAAAATTTAACCACTTTGAGTTGCCAAAATTTCACGGAGATTACTATCTTAACAATCAAGAACTCTTTGTTCTCCTCCTAACCCCCCAAAAAAACACCCAGCCGCAAGGTTGGGTGTTTTTGTTTTCGTTTTACTTTTTCTTAACGATGCGGAAAATACCCTGACGGTTAAATTCCGGTGAATCCTTGGGGAAGGGATTCTTGGTTTCAAGACGTAGGACATAAATACCGTCTTCTTCAAGATCCACTTCAGAACCGGATTTTGCCGGAATGCCATCACCAAACAAGGCATCTGCCACAAAAAGCAACTTGCTCTGGGCATCTTCTTCGGAAGCTGAGACACAAAGATCCGGCAAGCCAAAGCAGGCCAAGCCCAGGGTATAGAGAAGGTCTCCATTTTCTACGAAATTAATCCACGGGTCCATGGGATATTCTCCATCCCCCACTTCTTCGCGGAACCCCTCGACACTCCAGGCGGCACCGGATTGCTGCATGTAAACGCCCAGGGCGCCTGCAGAAAACATCTTGAGAATTGCCATGTTCACCTGATTCACTTCGTCAACATTCTTAGCCTCTCCCAGCAGGAACAGCAAGGATTTGTGAGCTTCGATAGCGGAAGCGGCATCGGCAGAAATATCCTGGTGTTCCCTGAAGATTCCAGCAAGTCCATCAACATGTTCCTTGCGAACCACATTAAACATGACCGTACAGCCAGGGATAATGGCAGACTTGGCATCGGCGGCCAAGGTTACATTTTCGTTGATAACCACCGGAGCGGAAGCTTCGCAGGTCATGGGAAAGGCTAATACAAACTGAGGCATAAATTCTCTTTTTATAAAGTTAGACTTTTTTATTACGGTACCAATTTTTTTATCAAACTCTTTTTCTAAAGGATTGCAGAACGGCCTGTTTCAAAAGTTCATTTTTTGGGGTATCAGGGAGCCGAACGTCATCCGAAGATTGAGAGATCATTTGCAACAAACTACGGTCGTCAAAGTTCTTTTCATCAATAGTCAACGCAGACCTGGCTTCCGCTAAATCACGGGCAAGAACAACTTGTTCGTATTGTCCGGGAGTCGGAACAAAAATGCACTTCGCCTTGAGAACGGCCATATCCATAATGGTCGAATATCCTCCACGGGAAACAACCCAATCTGCAGATTGAATGGTTTCGGCAAAGGCTTCATCTTCCAGGTGGGTAAAGAAATCCACATTCCCTTCGTTCCAGCTCTTTACACCCAGAGCGGGACGTCCCATGATAATTGCGTGGCGTCCTTCAATTTTTGAAAAAGCCTCTTTCAGCATATTTTCAAAACGGCTTCGGGCCGGTTCCACGCCAGAAACCACGGCAACAAACTTGTACTTCGGCGCAGCCTGTTCTTTTTGTCGAGTCTCCTGCCCCGCAAATCTAGACAGGGCCCCCACAAACTTTATAGGACGGGGCACAAGGGAAACGTGAGACATTCTTCCGGCAAAGCCCGGATATTCCGGCAAGTCAGGAACCCAGACTTCGTCAAAATGGCGCATGACGGCAGCATGCCACAAGATTCCCGTAGGTTCAAAAGCCGATAGCATCGGAGGGAACGCAATACGGCGCTGATGCGTCATGTAGATCGACTTCGCCTTCCTGCTGTAAAAACCAAATCGGTTATCAGAAACAAGGACGTCGAAGCCATGGGACTCCACCATTTTTTCGGCATACATCCGTTCAAAACGAATCACCTTATTTAGATGGGCTCCATTTTTCAAAAGCCACAGCCCCATGTTATAGCCATGTTTCGGATATACAATATTGTAGCTGGGAGCCAGATGCTGACGCAGGTTCGGAAAGATCCGACGCAGCAATCCCGCGTTGGACTTTACCACAGCCAGTTCGACCTTGGCGCCCTGACGCAGGAATTCACGAATAACGGGCACGCACCGAGTGGCATGCCCAAGGCCCCAATCCAAAGGAGCCACTAGGACTTTCACTTAGCCTTCTCCAGCCAGATGTTGGCCCAGTCACCGTGGTCGCAATCCTTGTTTCCGCCCATGTCGATTCCCAGCACAATCGTTTTTACGCCAGCGACGTCCACATCGATAGACTGCTTTTCTGTCGGGTACAGACGCTTGCTGCGGAACAATTCACGCCCGTCGCCTGTAATGATGAAGCTGGCACCATCACCGCAAGCACTTTCGTCATCTAGACCAATAACGGAGTGCAGCACGCTATATGATGCAGGCAGCTTGAACACGATGCTGGAATTTGCATGGGAACCGATACCGTAGCGGAAGACTTCTTCATCTAGCGTTAGACGATGATGTTCTACGGATTCATTAATCTGGGGAGAGCCCCAATCCTGAGAATAACTATCAATCTTGAGGGATGAAAGAAGCAGAACATTAGGATCTTCGATAAAGAAGTCCTTAAGCACACGCATGGTGTCGTTATCGGGCATCAGACATTCAAGGCTAGCGCGGTTCATACCGGCCCTGATTTTTGCAGAATCAAGCTGCAGCGTATCAGAATTCAGGGAGACCACGAGATCTTCCTGCAGTTCGCCGTTCAAGCTATACTGGCAGGTAATGGACTCGGGGAACATCTTGCTGACCACGAAGCTGTTGTTTTCCATTTCGGAGACAAACATATTCTGCTGGTAAGCGGACACGCCCTTCTTGGCAATGATCTTGTAAATCGCCAGAGGATAGCCAAACAGTTTAGGTTCCAGCAGGACGCGTTCATTCTTATAGTCGTTAAGGATGCCGTCAATCTGGGTCGTAGTCTTGAAGCCAACCACTCGGCTCTTGCGGTTCAATTCACCATAGCCGTCCTGGCCTCGGACCAGATAGATATTGCCATTGGAAACCTGGGACCACTTGGCGAATGTTTCAGTATCCCACCCCATGAAGGTTCGTTCGCTAAAGGCGCTGTGACCAGAAGCCAGCATCTGCCAGGGACGAGAATAGATGAAAATTGACTTTTCGGGATACGAGGCCAAAGCCGTATTCAGGTAATCTTCTTCGCCCAGCAATTTGTTCTTGTAGTAAAGCATATTGCTGCGATAGCTGTTTCCGTGATAGACCATCAGCCCCACAGACATAAGGCAAGCGATCAAGGCGACAATCTTGCCTGCGGCATCGAGACGCATTTTAGTTGCAAACTGAAGAGCATCGAAAAGGCCCAAAGCCATGATCAATGCAAACAGCGGCAAGGCGACAAGTACGTATCGCTGGTTGATGTCGATGGTAAAAGTTCCAGACACGTTAAACATGATTACGAAAATCTGGAGACAGAACGTTAGACCGAGTAGCAATCCCTTACGGTAACGCTTAAAGGCAACTGCACGAACCAGAAGCCACACCGTTGCCACCAACAGGATAATGGTAAAACTGGTATAGAAGGGGTTCATCATAATGCCGCCGAAGGAGGGGTCTTCCTTCAGGTTCAGCATGACTTCAATATTAGTCTTCAGATTGAACCACAAGTTTTCAAAGGAATGAGCGGCGTGCTCCCCACCCTGGAAATCATAACCTCGATAAGCGGCCATGGTATTTACAGAGGGCCAGCTGACAGTAATTACCGCCAGAACAAAGAGGGGCAGACGATGTACCTTTTCCAGGAAATACTTATGATAATAAAGGGCAAAGGGAATAAACGCAAAAACGGTTTCCTGACGGGTCTGGGCAAAGAAGCCCAATAAGGGAACAGTCAGCATGAAATGTTTCCAGTTCACCTTGTTGGCGGGAACAAAGGCGTACCAGGCCATAAGTACCGAGAGCAGGAAAATATAAAGCACTTCGGTAGAAGCGGAACGGGCCTGCAACAAGTATATAGGCATACCACCCAGGAATGCTGTTGCCGCCAGGGCCGTCCAGCCATTCTTAAACCATTTTGATAAAGCCAGGAAGAAGAACAGCAGGCTTAGCAAATAGAACGGATAATTGACCAACAAGGCCGTATCGCGATTCGGTTCTGCAAAGTTAAACACCAGGGAATAGACAAATCCTAGAGCCTTGCCCTTGAAGTTATTTACTTCATTCTTGCAATCCAGAACGTCGCCATTCCAGATACCTTCGTTGCAAATTCCCCCTGTATGCTGGAAATACATCTGCAGGCCCATAGACTCCCAGCTAGTTTCATCACTGAGGACCCGGTGGGTATTTCCGATGTTTCCAAACATGAAAACAGAAAAAATCAAGGTCACCAGGACAAAGCCGCACATAGGCTTTCCTGAGGGCAGGAACGACTTCAAATGCTTTGAGGTCGAAGGGATGTTTATAACGACACCGACCAACAGCAAAATGAAGGTCAACAAGATGGAATAATAACCCCAGTCAATATCCCAACGTCTAGCGAAAGGAACTGTCAGGTTGTTAAAAATCAAGAAGGCTACAACCATAACCGCAAGCGTTGCTGCAGCAATGGATGCTTCCTTCTTCCCAAGGTTAAGGGAGGCGAACCATTTTTTCATGGACCCAAATCTAGAAAAGATTGGATCTTATCTAATCACGAACTTGCGGATGACTTCGGCAATTCCGCCATGATTGTTGTCTGCTTCGGTAATGTAGTCTGCCTTGGACTTGGCAATTTCGGATCCGTTGACCATGGCAACGCCAAGACCGGCGGCCTCGATCATGGGACAGTCATTTTCTTCGTCACCGCAGGCAATCGTATCGGACAGAGGGACTTTATAGAAATCCGCCATGAATCGAACAGCGTCACCCTTGTTGGATTTCAGGTTTGAAAATTCCAGCATTTCAGGTTTGCTAAAAACGTCAAACAGGTTGCCGGCAGTGGTTTTACGCATTTCGGTTCGGAATTCTTCGAGGCTTCCGTGTCCGAAGGGGGTAATGACGTTCACCTTGATGGGAGACGGCTTTACGACCACGTTGATAGGGACTGCGGGGGCAACCGGAGCCGTTTCACTTTCTAGAGAGGCGAAGTACTCCACAACGTTGTCTACAACGAGGTAGTCCATCATCATCGTTTCGCAGTACTTTTTCAGTTGGTCCGTCTCATATTCTGAAATAACCAGGTCACCGGCATAGGTATGGGCGTGCATACCACAGGAATGGGCGGCATCCATAATGGACTTGACGGATTCTACGGGAATACGTCGGGTAAGGATCGGCTGCTCGGTGGCACAATCGTAAATAAGTCCGCCATTAAAGCTGACCAGGAAAAAGCCAGGTTTGAAGAATCCATACTTCTTGGCCAATTTTTTAGCACTTGTCAGTGGACGTCCAGTCGTAATAAGGAACTTGTTTCCCTGATCCAACATATGCTGAATGGCAGCCATATCCTCGTCAAGGATAAGCTTCTCGTCGGTCAGCAAAGTACCGTCTAGGTCAGAGAAAAGGATTTTCATACAGGCCCCTTAAAGCTGGTCCAGGAAGCTTTCGGCATCCATTTCATCCAGTTCCTTCTGGAGGGCCGCCAGGGATTCGTCGGTAATGGGAGCCTTAGGTTCCGGTTCCCTTTCTTCGGCGATAGCATTGGAAGCATCCACCATCTGACGGAGTGCATCGGCAACTCCAGCCAGGGAGCCATCACGGCTAACGGCGGCCTCTATGGCGCGACTTAACTTTTTGCGCAGGTTTGCAAATTCATCGCGATCCAGTTCGCCCACTTCCCCGTGACAGTACATCAGGGGTGTTTTGCATTGGGCACAGCAAAAGACCATCATATTAGCCTTTTCGCCCTGAAGTTCAACATCAAAAGAGGCGCCACAGTGAGGGCAATCAATATGCAATTTTTCCATAGAATACAATTTAGAAAAATAACAGAACGAACAAATGTTTTTAAATTTGACCTACCTATTTGATGTGTGTATGAGGACCCGTATTTTTTCTTTTTTTGTAAAACAGTTTTTTGTTAACTGATAACTGAATTATGCTTTGCCAGTGGCTTTATCACTTAACCAGCATTGATCTTTTCGACGGCCGTCTGTTCCGCGCAGGTGTTGCCGCCATGCTTTCCATCATCATGGTCATGGTTTTCATGCCCATTTACATCCGCAAGTTGCAGGCGCTGGATGCCACTAGCGACTTCGACAAGGACGGAAAGAGCAAATCTCCCCCCATTATGGGCGGTCTCCTTCTTGTAGTCGTGGTAGAAATTGTCTCCCTCCTCGTTTGCAAGATGAACGGCTACACCATTTCGACTCTGGCCGTGCTGGCCGCCTTCTCTGCGGTTGGCGCCATCGACGATATCGCCAAGGTACGAGCCAAACGACTGATCAAGCTGGGCAAGCTCACTGCAGCCGACTATATGGACAAGGCCGACGGCATTTCCAGTTCCCTGCGTCTGTTCCTGTATTTCCTGTTTAGTCTGGTGGTGGCAATTTTCTGCTATAAGTTCATTCCCGAACTTAAGGGCGACCTGACCATCCCCTTCTGCCCCATCAACGTTTTCCAGATTCACCTGCCCAACTGGATTTTCGTGGGCTTCATGACGTTCGTCATTGCGGCTTCCGCCAACGGAACCAACTTTACCGATGGTCTAGACAGCCTTGTTTCTGTGCCTATTCTTTCTAGCATGGTTTTTGTCGGTCTGGTGGCCTACGTCAGCGGAAACTTCATTTTCAGTAACTACCTGCACGTTCCCTACCTGCCGGGCTGCGATGAACTGTTCCCCCTGGCCATGTCCATTGCAGGCTCTCTGCTGGCTTACTTATGGTTTAACAGCCCTCCGGCAGAAATCTACATGGGCGATGCCGGTTCCGTGGGCTTCGGTGCAGCTATTGGCATTATGTTCATTCTCGTGCAGGCAGGTCTCTTCCTTCCCATCGTCTGCATCATCATCATTGCTGAAGCCTGCTCCGTGCTTCTCCAGATTACCTGGTTCAAGATTACCAAGAAGGCCTTTGGTGAAGGTCGACGCATTTTCCTTTGCGCCCCTCTGCACCATCATTTCCAGAAGAAGTGGGACGGACGTTTCCCCAGCAAGCCCCTGATGAATTCCAAGATCGTGTGGAGAATGCACTTGATCAGCATCTTCGCCTTGATTGTCAGCATGGTGATTTTCTTCGGTATTAGGTAACTTGATAATGGCAGATATTATTGAAGTTTTGAAGGCAGCCGGTCAGGACGACCTGCTGAAGCATTTGGAAACCCTGAGCGGCGATGCCCGCAAGAATCTTGAACGCGATATCGCAAGCCAGGACTGGAACGAACTGAAGGCCCTGCACGCAGAAAAATCCGCCGCTAACTTAAGCGACAATGTTTCTGCAGACCTGCAGCCTATGCCTTTCAAGATTGCAGCAGATGACTTACGCTACGACTTCTGGAAGGAAACGGGCGAAATTCTTCTGGGCAAGGGTCAAGTAGCCGCATTCCTGGTAGCCGGTGGACAAGGTTCCCGCCTTGGCTTTGAAGGTCCCAAGGGCATGTTCGACATCGGCCTCCCCAGCCACAAGAGTCTGTTCCAGCTGCAGGCAGAACGTCTGCAGAACTTGGCAGCCCAGGTAGGCCATCCCATTCCCTGGTGCATTATGACTAGCCCTCTCAACCACGAGGCCACAGTCAACTTCTTTACCGAAAATAATTTCTTTGGCATGGACCGCCAGAACATCCGTTTCTTTGAACAGGGCACCATTTGCGCCTTGACTCCCGACGGAAAGGCTGTGCTGGATGGCGAAGATCATCTGGCCCTGGTTCCCGATGGAAACGGAGGTTGCTTCCGCGCCCTGGCCCAGAGCGGTTCTTTGGCATGGCTCATTGAGCGTGGAGTTCGTTACGTGTTCCTCTACAGTGTCGACAACGCCCTCTGCCGCATTTGCGACCCTGCCTTTATTGGCGCTCTCGCCAGCGAAGGCCGCAGCATGAGTGCCTCCAAGGTCGTTCCCAAGGCCGGCCCCAACGAAAAGGTTGGCATTTTTGCCTTCCAGAACAAGAAGCCCGGCGTCGTGGAATACAGCGACCTTCCCGAAGAATATCGCGACATGAAGAACCCCGACGGAAGCTTGACTTTCGATGGCGGAAATATTGCCGTTCACCTTTTCAAGTTGGAAGGTCTTCGTAAGCTGCAGACCAGCAAGCTCCCCTGGCACACTGCCCGCAAGACCGTTTGCGGCATTGAACAGTGCTGGAAGTTTGAACAGTTCCTGTTTGACGCATTCCCCCAGCTGGGAACCATGATGCCCTTCGGTGTTATCCGCGAAGAGGAATTCAGCCCGGTTAAGAATGCCGAAGGAAACGACAGTCCCAAGACCGCTCGTATCATGATCGGTAAGCTCCACAAGGAATGGCTGAAGAAGGCTCACTGCGAAGTGAAGGCCGACAAGCTTTACGAAATCTCCCCCACCCTTAGCTATGCCGGCGAAGGACTTTCCCGCCGAGTTTTCGAACGCGAACTGGGTAAGAGCATCCTGGAGTTTGACGAAGAATAAGCCCCGCAAAAGTGAAGCTGACCTTTTACAAAACAGCCTTGAATATTTTGCTGCGAATGCCGAACTGGTTTTTCGCAGCTCTTTTTATTGTGGCATTTCCCATATACAAGGCTCTTCACCAGAAGCGGGCTTACGGGAGAACGGTCGCGCATTTGCAGAAAGCAAGAGCCTTTAGGGGTTTTACAGCAAAGTGTACCGCAGACGATGTTTTCCGGGGAATCTACTGGAACGCCATCGATTCTTACCGCGGGCTAGCACGACTTAAGCGAACCACAGACAGGATCGTCTACGAAAACGAAAACGTCATGATGGAAGCCTTGACCCGCAGTAAAAGTTCTGACGGAACGCCCCTGCCCCTTGCCGCAATCAGCATTCATCAGGGAGCCTTTGAATTATTGCATCGCAGCCTTTGCCGTTACAGCGACAACGTCCACTTGATTACGGATTCCGTCGGTGACGAAGCAACGCGACAACTTCTGAAGGAACTGCGCAGTGATGAACATCTGACAGAGTATCACCCCGACGAACTGTCCCAACTGTTGCGGAACCTATTTGCGCCGCCAGCAAAGTTGAACAAGAAAGGAAATGCCATTCTCGCCATGGTGGTGGATCAAGGGCGCCATACCAAAGGCTGTATGGAAACGCTATTCGGAATGCCAAGTACGCTCTACCTGCGACTACCCGAAAAAGTAAACCAGATGGGTGCGGGTATCGTCACCTTCCGCACCTTCACCCGCGCAGCAAGTAACTGCGAAGGGTTCCGCGAAAAAGGGTGTCGCGGCAATCAACACCGCGGCAAGAACGAAATCGTCATCCGTTTTGAAACGTACTATCCTCCGAAATTTGATCAGCGGAATAATTCCACGGATCAAATAAAAATTAGCGGTACCAGCCTAACGTCCAGTATCGCCAAAGAAATTGAAAATTGGATTTCTGAAAATCCGTCGGAATGGAGCTGGAACTACCACGGAAATTTTCGCGTGTAATTCACAGCATTCTTAATAAGTCAAGCCGAAGCCGTAAGGGAACAGGCCCTTCTTTCCGTCGCCATCGTTAATGGGAATTTGCTTGGCGTCTTTGGGCCAAGTGTGAGGCAACTTGCCCGTAGGCTTTACATCACCGAAAAGAACATCGGCAACGCCAGCACCTTCGCTACCCGGAAGCCAAGCCATCACGAAACCATCAACGGCATCGATCAACTTGGTAATAGGCAACGGACGGCCAGCCACCAGAACGAGAATCACCTTCTTGCCAGCAGCCTTCCAAGCCTTGATTTCCTTGAGGTTCACGTCGGTACTTTCAAAGTGCGTGGTGTGGGAACGTTCCGTTGTAAACAACTTATTATTAAAATCCTTTTCACGGAAATCGCCGAACCATTCAGCATAAGGGGATTCACCAATCACATAAAGAACCGTATTGGCACTGTCAGCAGATTCTACACGAGCGCCCTTAGCCACCTGATCTACGCCAGCCAAAATGGAAGTTGCACCAGGAACTTCGCCACGGGTTCCCTGCCAGCCCAAAGTCCAGGCACCACTCTGAAGACCCGTATGGTCGGCATGAGATCCGGTCACAAAAATCTTGCCATCCTTAGCCAAGGGCAGAATGCCTTCGTTCTTCAGAACAACAAGACTCTTCTGCACGGCTTCACGGGCAATGGCGCGATGTTCTGCGCTACCGATATTTTCGACAACGCCCACATACTTTGCAGGACCATTGGGATTTTCCAGGCGGCCTGCGCGAATCTTCACGCGAAGAATTCTACGGACAGCATCCTTAATACGATCTTCGGAAACCTTCTTATTCTTCACCAATTCCGTCAGAGTGCTTACGAACGATTCCGCAGAAGACGGAACCATGGCCAGGTCAATGCCTGCGTTAACGGCACGGCGAATAGCCTCTTCGCTGGAAATATTGGTAATCTTACCAGAGTAATCCCCGGCATTGCCCGGAGTAATGGAATGCTGAATGCCTTCCCAGTCAGCAACCACAAAACCGTCAAAGCCAAGTTCCGTTTTCAGCCAACCTGTAAGGCGCAGGGAATCCACATGCTGATGAACTCCGCGCACCGTATTGAAGCTGGCCATCACACTCTGGGCGCCCTGTTCTACAGCAGCAATGTAAGGCGGCAAATGGGTTTTACGAATCTGGGCGTCAGTAGCCTTAACGTCGCCGCGATCCCATCCCTTGGCCGTACCACCGTCACCAATAAAATGTTTGATGGTTCCAGTAACACGCCATTCTGCGTCAAAATGATCCCCCTGCAAACCGCGAAGGTATGCGGACCCCAGTTCAATGGCCAATTCCGGCTTTTCGCCAAAGCCTTCGTAAGTACGGCCCCAACGTTCATCCTGAGGAACGCTCAAGGCAGGAGCGAAATTGTAGTCAATGTGAGCCGCCCACATTTCTTCTGCGGTAGCCTGGCCAATACGGCGAACCAGGGCAGAATCTCGAGTAGCGCCAAGACCAATGTTATGGGGGAACACCGTGCCATTAATAAGGTCAGCGGCACCATGAACGCAATCCTTTCCATAAGTCACGGGAATCTTCTGAGCCCAGGCATTCTTGTAGAATTCAGCAGCGTAAGCGCCACCGCCCTGAAGAGCAGAACCGCAAATGCTATTACCACAATTTACATGAGGAACCAAGGCCTGAGTCATCTGGGCAATCATGTCATCGATGGTCATGCCAGACATCAA
This sequence comes from Fibrobacter sp. UWH6, assembly GCF_900142465.1. Classification (NCBI taxonomy): domain Bacteria; kingdom Pseudomonadati; phylum Fibrobacterota; class Fibrobacteria; order Fibrobacterales; family Fibrobacteraceae; genus Fibrobacter; species Fibrobacter sp. UWH6. The sequence goes on along the minus strand of NZ_FRAX01000001.1, from coordinate 416,980 downwards.
AGAGTCAATCTGGTCTTCGATGGGATCGCGCTTCAAAATAATCTTGGCCGGGTTCTTGGGATCGACGACAGCGGCCACAGACAAAGTTTCCGGCAAGAAACCGGTCTTGCGGACAATCAAAACCTGAGGATCGGCAACCTTGTCCTTGATAGTGAACTTACCCTTAGCATTGGAAAGGGTGCGGGCATCGGGTAAAAGATTGGGCAAGGTCTTAATGCTAACCACAGCATCCTTAATGGGAGCTCCCGATTCATCAAATACAGAACCTTGAACAGCAGCGTTGGCTGCTGTGCTCAAAAACAAGGTAATAGCAGCAGAAAGGAGACGATTTTTCTTCATATCCTAAATTTAAGCAAAATCAGGTCTAAATTCACTAAAAATACACCAAATCAAGTGTACAATTGAAAACAAGTGAATCGACGCTCCATTTTTTTGGGTATATTGTATAAAAAGGTGTAATTATGGGATGTTTGAAGAATTGGTTATTTGGCGGATTAGTGTTCGCTCTTTGCGGCACGTCCTTTGCAGACATTGTCTATCAGGGAAAGCGAGTTCAAGCTTGGCCCGACGAGGCAATCACAAAGTTTGACAACTCGCGAGGCGCCTGGAAAAATTCAGGGACGACAAGCGTGATGTTTGCTCCACCAATGGAAAAAAGCCACTACTCCTCCCCCAAGGGGAAAATCTACGGCCTCACCCTATTGGTGGACTTTTCAGACCAAACCGCCCCTGTCACCAAGGAAGAGATTTCTGACTGGCTGAACAAGGAAGGTTTCAACCGCGATGGTTGTAACGGTTCCGTCCGCGATTACTATCTGGATGTCTCCAATGGCCAACTGGATTTTACCAACGAAGTCTTCGGCTGGTATCGAGCAAAGTATCCCAAGTCTTATTACGAAGAACTGGAAGGATATTCCGGTTCCGATGTTTTGGTCAAGGAAATATTCGAGTACTTCGATTCCCAAGTGGATTACTCCCGCTACGACAACGACAAAGACGGCATTACCGAAGCCATCAATATCGTGTACGCTGGTCCCGGTCTAACATGGGGACAGGGACTTTGGCCTCACGCCGGCTGGTCCAACGAAATTCGCGACGGCGTCCGCCTGCAAAAGCACCAGATGACCGACATGCCGGGCAAATTTTCCATCTATGTTTTCATTCATGAAAATGGACACATGGTCTTTGGCTGGCCCGACCTTTACTGGTACGGTGACTACTGCACCATGGGCAACCGCGCAAACGACTGGAATCCGGTTGCAATCAACGATTTCTACCGCGCAGACCAAGGCTGGATTCCCTTTGTAGATGTAACCGCAGAAGATCTCGGCAAGATTTCTACAACTGCAGGGGAACAGTGTTACCGCTTCAAGAACCCCGCCCGCCCCGACAAGGAAGGCTTAGTCTGGTCCTACGTTAAAAACGATGGACGAAACAAATCGCTGACAGGCAGCGGCATTCTGATGCAGCACTACGACTTTTCCATCTCTGGGAATTCTGCCGCAGATAAACTGGGGCTGCGAATTGTACACGCAGATTCCAAGGGCAACAGCAGCGATCCCGAAAACGACCAGTGGCCCTCTCCCGGCAGCAGAACCAGCGCATTCTTTAATGCTACAAATTCCTACAGTGCATTTTCAGATGCGCTCTACCCGGCAATCCGCTGGTACAGCGGTGCAGAAACTGGGCTGAAATTTACAGATGTCAGTGTCAGCGGAAACAGCCTCAGTTTCTGCCTCGGTGGCGATTGCACCGATTACAATGCAGAACCTTTCGTAGAAACCGAAATTACCCTCGCCACCGAATTGCCCATCAGCGACAGCTACGCCCCCGTGACCGTCGATTTGCAGGGAGCAAAGGTCGCCGAAGCACTCGGTATCGCACAAAACGAAATTGCAACCAAGGCTAGTTTCTACGCCGTTGAACCCAATGGTTACCTGAACAGCGAAACCACCGGCGAAGGCACCGGCCACTGGTTTGATACCAAGGGCGCCGTTGCCAAGTGGAATACGAACGGCCCCAGTATCGTATTCTCCAACGTAAATCTCAACACCATGACTACCAAGGTTGGACACATGCCTAACCTGGTAAAGCCGGGTGACACCTTCACCATCAAGCAAGCCTTAGTCTACAAAAACAAGCAGGTGACATTCACAATTACCATAAAAATTCCCGTCGAAGAAACCGGCAGCGATTCTGGCGAAAATTCTGGCAAGGATTCTACAGTTGTTTCAGACTCCAGCACCACAGCCATCGCCCAGCTTCGCCACAATTCTCTGGATTTGTCCGATGCCACAATCCAGTACTTTGACATGAACGGAAACGCCCTAAAGGCGTCCCCCAAGCAGGCCGGCGTCTACCTAATGCGCGTAACAAAAAACGGAAAGGCACTGCGCCAATCCGTCATTCGAATCCGTTAATCCACCAATTCAAAGAACATTAAAAAAGGGCCGCACCAGCGACCCTTTTCAAGTTCGTAACGACAGTGCCGGCTACTTCTTGATGGCCGCCAGGAAGTCCTTTAGGCGCTGGTCCTTGGGATTGTCAAAGATTTCAGCAGGAGTGCCGTCTTCCTTGATAATTCCGTCAGCAAAGAACAGCACGCGATTAGCCACTTCACGGGCAAAGCCCATTTCGTGAGTCACCACCAGCATGGTCATGCCGGACTGAGCCAAGTCCTTCATAATCTTCAGAACTTCGCCCACCATTTCCGGGTCCAAGGCGCTGGTGGGTTCATCAAATAAAATGGCTTCGGGATTCATGGCGGCGGCGCGGGCAATAGCCACACGCTGCTGCTGGCCACCAGAAAGCTGAGCGGGATAATGATCCCCACGGTCTGCCAAGCCTACACGTTCCAACAATTCCTTGGCAAGTTTTTCCCCTTCAGCCTTAGTCACACGACCAAGCTTTACAGGAGCAAACATGATGTTTTCCAAGGCAGTCATATTCTTGAACAGGTTGAACTGCTGGAACACCATGCCTACACGGGCGCGGATAGTGGGCTTAGAAACCTTCTTGTCAAGAATGCTCTTGCCGTCCAGCAGAATATCGCCACTAGTAGGCTTTTCCAGCAAATTCAGTTGACGCAGGAAAGTGGACTTACCGCAACCGGAAGGTCCGATAATGGCCACCACGTCACCCTTATGAAATTCAACATTGATATTCTTCAGGATCTGCTTTTCGCCGTAGGACTTACAAAGATCCTTCACTTCGATCATTACTTGCTTTTCACTCATTGTCGCACCTCCTTAACGTTCGTTCTTCTTCAGTCTCTGTTCAAGACGGGAGACGCAAGCGGAAAGGCCTGCCACGATGATGAAGTAAACGATAGCCACAGAAATCAACGGGAACATGGCTTCGTAAGTCAAACTACGGATAATGTCGCCGCCGCGGGTTAAGTCAGTCAAACCGATGTAGCCGCAAATAGAAGTTTCCTTGATGAGGGAAATAAATTCGTTAGTCAAAGCCGGCAGAGAATTCTTGAATGCCTGGGGATAAACCACATGGATCATCACAGTTCTAAACTTTAGACCAAGACTGCGGCCAGCTTCAATCTGCCCCGGATCCACAGCCTTAATGCCACCGCGGATAATTTCAGAAACGTAGGCACCGGAGTTAATACCGAAAGCGATAATCGCCACCAGCAGCTTATTCACGTTCACAGAAGCAAACACGATGTAGTAGATAATCAACAGTTGGACCATCATAGGCGTACCGCGAATCACGGCCAGGTAAGCCTTGCAAATCCAGTTGCCAATCTTGCACTTGCCGTTAAACTCGTGGTTCACGCGGACCATGGCCACAATGAAACCAATCAAAATACCGAGAAGTGCTGCACAGAAAGAAATCACCAAAGTATTGCGGAGACCTTCGCCAATATACTTCCAGCGGTTATCCTTGATGAAGTTCTTGTGGAACTTTTCGCCAAAACTTTCCTGGGAGGCTTCCACTTCGCCAGTACGGACCAGAATCACCACCTTGTTGTCCACCAGCTTATCGGTGAAGTTAATGGACTTCTTACGTTCTTCCGTAACGGTAAAACCAGAAAGACCAATGTCTGCCTTGCCAGAACTTACTGCATTAATGACCGCATCAAATTCAATGTCCTGGATTTCCAGCACGCGGCCCATCTTATCGGCCAGGTAGTAAGCCAACTCGATTTCAAGACCGACGATGAATTCACCTTCATGATATTCATAAGGCGGGAACTGGGCGTTGGTAGCCAGCACCAGAGGTTTTCCTTCCTTCACCTTCTGGGCATAATGGTAAGAACCGGTGCCGCCAATATATGTAGCCATCAAGGAATCAAAAATGCCGTTTTCATGCATTTCCTTCAAAGCCAGATTGAAGGTATCCAGCAAGCCCTCATTACCCTTGGCAATAACACCTGCGTAAGTTTCCTCAACGAAAGCTTCATCCAAAACACGGAGAGTGGGATTCTGCTTCACAAAGAAAATAGCCGGCTGATCATCCAGAAGAACAGCATCAATCTTGCCCTGCTTCAAAGCCTGAACAGCATCGGCCAACTTGGTGAAACGTTCCACATCGATCTTGGCAGTATCGCCACCATATTCAGAAGCATAAATATCGGCGGTGTTACCAATCTGCACACCCACCTTCTTATGACCAAGATCGCTAACTGCAAAAACCTTATTGTCAAGTTCGCTAGCCTTAACATCGCTGCGAACCATGACGACCACCTTATTATCCACCAGCTTGTCGGTAAAGTTAATGGACTTCTTGCGTTCCTCAGTAACAGTGAAACCAGACAAGCCAAGGTCAGCCTTGCCAGAACTTACCGCATTGATTACAGCATCAAATTCAATGTCCTGGATTTCCAGCACGCGACCCATCTTATCGGCCAGGTAATAAGCCAACTCGATTTCAAGACCGACGATGAATTCACCTTCGTGATATTCGTAAGGCGGGAACTGGGCATTGGTAGCCAGCACCAGAGGTTTTCCTTCCTTCACCTTCTGGGTGTAATGGTAAGAACCGGTACCGCCGATATAAGTAGCCATCAAGGAATCGAAAATGCCATTCTCGTGCATTTCCTTCAGCACCAGGTTGAAGGTATCCAAGAGACCTTCGTTACCCTTGGCAATAACGCCAGCGTAAGTTTCCTCGACAAAAGTCTCTTCCAGAACGCGGAGAGTGGGATTCTGCTTCACAAAGAAAATTGCCGGCTGGTCATCCAGAAGAACAGCGTCAATCTTGCCCTGCTTTAGAGCCTGAACAGCATCGGCCAACTTGGTGAAACGTTCCACATCGATCTTGGCAGTATCGCCACCATATTCAGAAGCATAAATATCGGCGGTGTTACCAATCTGCACACCCACCTTCTTGTGGGCCAAGTCAGAAACCTTGTGCACGCGGTTTGCCAAGGCATCATCACCACCAGCCGAGCAGCCCATAAAAGCCACAGAAGAAATGGCCAAGGCAAGGGCCACCACCATCTTAAAAGCGTTACGAACCATAATCCGATTCCTATGAAAAAATAACGCCTCAAATATAAGTAATAAGAACAGTCTTCTTTATTTATTTGATGGACGTATAATTTAAAAACGCTAACTAGAATAAAAACATCCAAAAACATTTGGGAAAAAAACGTTTGTTTTCTACATTTGGTGCCGCTAAAAAGAAGGGACGCACTTATGGATCTGAACGAAGATGAAAAGTTTCAGCTAGAATGGATCATGAACCACCGCATGGAAGACAAGGACAAGGCTCGCCAGCAGGCAGAAGAAGCTGAGCTTGCCTCTCGCCCCCAGACCCGCGGCCCCCGCGGCAAGAAAATGCGCCGCAGCCCCTCCAGCAGGGATCTTCCCGTCCCCGAAGACGAAATCGACCTCCACGGAATGACCTCCGACGAAGCAGCAGCAGCCGTAGAGCGCCGCATCGATGACCTGCTCATTGCCGGTCTCAGCGTCCTCCGAGTCATCCACGGCGGCGGAAACCCCGAATACGGCAACGTCAAGCATATTATCGACCGCAAGGCCCGTTCCGAATGGAGCAACCGCATTACCCTCTACAAGGTAGAACCCGACAACGCCGGTTCCAGCATCATAAAACTAGGCAAACCCACCCCAAAACTCAACTCAAAAGGCAAGCCCAGGGCAAAAAAATGATTTTTTTACCCTAAACCCCTTTAAAAAGTTCCTGACACATTCTATATTTGGTCTCACCAAAACGGAATATAGCTCAGTCTGGTAGAGCGCTTGCTTCGGGAGCAAGAGGTCGTGAGTTCGAATCTCGCTATTCCGACTAGAACGAAGAAGACCACTCAAAGAGTGGTCTTTTTTCGTTTTATACCGCAGGATAGCGAGATGCAGGAGGACTCACGAAGTGAGTTCGACTGCAAGCGAACCGAGTGTCGCAAAAACGAACTTGCTCGTTTTTATGACCGAGGTGAAGCGTCAGAGGCTACGAAGTAGCCTCATCTCGCGCCGTTCAGTTAGCAGTCCACCCCTACTTCACGCATCTCACCGAAAATCCGAATTCCTTGGGTTTGCTCATATACCCAAAGGCCATGCTCTTGCTGGTCAGATACCACACACGGGCACTCCCCGGAGCAATCCCTTCCAGCTTATCGTCGCTGCTCCAGAAAAAGGCAAACTTCATCATATTGCCATAAGTCTCATCGTCAAAACGATTCCCCGCCGGCATGGCACTAAACTTTAGAGTATCGTTCCCATTGGTATCGCCATTCCAGCCGTAATCCGTCTTTAGCAGGTAGCCTGCGTTAAAGTCGGCACCGGCCGCAGTCCACAAGCTTTCAAAATCTTCATGAGTTGGCAGACGGAAGCCTGCGGGGCAGGCCTTCTGAGCAGCCTCCCAAGTATACAAGCGTCCATAAGCCATGCACTGATCTTCTTCATCCTTGTAGCAGAAACTGCCCTCGGTCTTAAAATTCAGGTTGTCGGCCATCCATACGCGGTTATCCACCGTAATGGTGCGGTAGCTCTGCTTATCCCGCTTATCCTTGATTTCATTTTTCTTTGCCTTTGGAGCGGCAAAAGATGTTCCCACAAGCATAAGGCAAATCACGCCTACGACAAATCCACGAAATTTCATACTGAACCTTAAAAAATTAGACTTTCAAGTCCCTCAAATTTACCTAATAAAACAGCACCTGGCTTCCGGCGCTTCCTTATTTCCAAAACGTCTTTCAGGATTGGGGCAATGCTGTTCCGAGCCGTCGGTCAAAACCCACAATTCTTCTGCAAAGGGGCAAGTTCCCGCCTCAAGAGAATATCCGCGGGCGTTCTCGCCAGAGGTCAAGGCAAATACACTACCCTCGTTTCTCAGCGAACTCCCGCACATTCTGCAGCAATTTAAAATGTATTCCCGCAGTTCGCCTACACTCCGGTCCAGCTCAAATTCACGCCGCAACCGAACATCGGCCTCACTCAGGAAAACCACCATATTCCACTTGATCCGTTCAACGCCAATAACGGTCGCCCAGGCAATCAATTCGGGAATCATCATCAGATTTTTTCGATGTAACGTCACCTGAATCGAAACGGAGGCCGCCTTAGGCAAGCCCTGCCGAATTTTCAACAGACGTTCCACATTCCGCTTCCAGCCATCAAAGCATTCCGAAGCAAGACTGCTAACCTTGATATCGCTGCAACCCTGCAGCAAGCGGATCATGTTGGCGTTTTCATTCCACATTCCAGGAAAGGTCCCGTTTGTGGTCAAGTTCATGGGCACCCCCAGGGAACCGCACAATTCCAGCAGGTCCTCAAAGCGGGAATAAAGCAAGGGCTCGCCCATGGTGCTGGGAATTACTTCTCGTAAAATCCGTTTGCCGTTTTCATCCTGCGTCAACCCATATTTTTCAATGGCCGCCTTGGCCACGTCAAAAGGCATCTCCCCGGTAATTCCAGAAATTTCACCGAAGGTCGCCCTCCGCTGATACAGGAAACACAGGGGGCAGCGCAAATTGCAGACGTCCGGATTAGTCAGCAGGGTTATGCGACGAACGGCAACCAAGGCTGAATCCTAGCGGTTTTCCCTAAGGTACTTGATAGCAGCCATTGCAGCGCGAGCGCCTTCGCCCACAGCCACAGAAACCTGCAAGATGCCGCCGGTGCAATCGCCAGCCGCATAAAGCCCAGGAATCGTGGTCTGCAGATCTTCGTCCAGCACAAGCTTGCCCTGGTCAAAAGCGGCGCCAGCCTTCAAAGCCAGATCCGTCGCATTGGCACTTCCCAGCGCAACGAACAAGCCGTCAAATTCAGCGGTGGAGTCATCGTCAAAAACGACACCCTTAAAGGAACCTTCTCCAGTTAGACCTTTCAATTTGCGGTCAACCACCTTCACATTTTCAGGGAAGTTTGCCGTCAGGGGAACCCCATTGGTCAGAAGGGTCACGGAATTCACCACGTTCAAAAGTTCCATGGTTTCGTGCAGGGCATACTCGCCGCTTCCCATGACAGCCACGTTTTTCTGTCTGTAGAAAAAGGCATCGCACACTGCGCAATAGCTTACGCCATGGCCTTCCATTTCGGCCATTCCCGGCAGGGGCTGTTTCTTGCGGGCAGCGCCTGTGGCCATGATACAGACCTTTCCGCGATACTCGCCGTTCAAGCCCGTGGCCACAAATTCGGAACCGTTGAACATCAGGTCGGTCACTTCATCTTCGGCAATTTTGGCACCCAGATCCAGCGCCTGTTTTTTACCAACCTGGAGCAATTCTTCACCGGTCAGAGGTTTCTCCAAACCGTAATAATTTTGTATCAAATGAGCCTTTCCAAGGGCCCCACTATCCTTACCCACCAGTTGAACATCCAGACCTGCACGCAGGGCATACAGGGAAGCGGACACACCAGCCGGGCCATAACCCAAAATCAATACATCAGACATAATACCTCTCATTTTTCTATCCATAATTTATTTATTTTGAAATAAAGTTTTTGTTTTACTTCAGTAGGATAGGACGATGGAACGTAATAAACCTAGAGACATGTTTGTAGAGGCAGGCTACGGCCCAAACTTTGCAAGGCAGCTTATACAGAATGCCTATAGCAAGCTCTTTGAAGGCGATCCCATTGACGAACGAATCTGCTTCGACGCTTCCGACGACATGAGTTACATCATCGACATCGGACACGACGATATCCGCTCCGAAGGTATGGGTTACGGCATGTTCATTGCCGCACTCACCGGTCACGAAAAACAGTTCGACAAACTGTGGAACTTCACCAAACGTTACGTCCGAAACAACAGCGGTCCCCACGTCGGTTATTTCTCATGGCAGCTGTCCACCATGAACTTCGGCATGATCGACCCCGGTTCCTCCCCCAGCGCTGAACAGTATTTCGCCATTTCACTTTTGATCGCCGCCGAAAAATTCGGACGCCCCGACCTTAAGGATGAAGCCGTCGACTTGATCAACTGGCTCATTCACAAACCCCATTGCGAAAACGTGGGCCCCATCATCGACCCGAACCAGAAGATGATTCGCTTCTCTCCGGTAGACGGAAACGACTTTACCAATCCCAGCTACCACGCCCCCGCTTTCTACCAGGCTTTTGCCGAGGCCTCTGGCGACGACACCTGGCTGACCATCGCTGAAAACAGCCGACAGTTCCTCAAGAAGGCCGCCCACTTTGAAACAGGCCTCTATGCAGACTACACCGAATACGACGGAACACCGGTATCCAAGCCCTGGCATACCGAAGCCAACTGCTACAGCGGCGACGCCTGGCGTGCGGCGTTGAATTTGAGCTTAGACTATGCGCTGTTCAATGGCGATCCAAGCGAAAAGGACATTTGCGAACGCCAGCTGTTCTACTTCGAAAGCAGGAGACCTTACCTGTCCGACTACGCAGTCGACGGCGGAGACTACCCTCGTCGCGGTCGCCCTGCCACCCCAGGTCTAATTGCCATGAATGCGGCCGCCACTCAAGTTCTCAATTCCGGCGATTCCCTGATCAAGCCCTTTGTAAAAGACTTGGCAGCCCTGTCCGTCCCCTTTAGATTTTGGCGTTACTACGACGGCATGCTCTACATGATTGGCCTGTTGGCCACCGCCGGAAAAATTTCATTTTAAGAAAGAGAAAAATCGAGACAAGTAAAAATCAAACAAAAAAAAGGGAGTTAGAATGAACATCAAGAGAATCGCTTGCGTTGCAATCGCTTCGGCACTCTTTTCCATTGGCCTTACAGCATGTGGTGACGACATCCGCGTAGAGAAATATCCTAGCGGTAAGGTTCGCACCGAAACCACCTACGTCAACGACAAAAAGCAGGGACCAGAAAGAGAATTCTACGAGAACGGCAACCTCAAGCGCGAAGTCAGTTACGTCAACGACCGCAAGCAGGGCATTTCAAAGGAATACTACGACGACGGCTCCCTGCAGGCCGAATACAACTACGAAGACGGCTATATCGATGGTATGGTTGTACGTTACCACAAGAACGGAAACGTATCGTCCAAGGCCGAATACAAACAAAATAAGCAAGTTGCATTCGGGGAATACTTTAACGAAAAAGGCGAACCTCTCACAAGCGGAAGCTATAAGGACCCTCGTGATGGTTACGCCTACGAATGGATTCGCATCGGTTCTCAGCTCTGGGTTGCCGAAAACATGAACTACGCAACAGCCAGCGGTTCCGTCTGCGCCCAGTGCAATCATTGGGGCCGCCTCTACAATTTCGAAAACGCCAAGAAGGCATGCCTTGATGGCTTCCACCTCCCCACCAAGGAAGAATGGAACATCCTGTTGACCTACGCCGGCACCGGCAGCAAGGTTGGCACCGCCCTTAAGGCTGGCTACGGCTGGGATCCGCTGAAGGGTACCGGCATCTACGGCAACGGCAAGGACGAGCTGGGATTCGGCGCCAAGGCTGGTGGCGGACATTTCGCCAAGAGCGACGTTCCCATGAAGGATCGCAAGTTCGAAGGAGCCGGTCAAAAGGCTTACTTCTGGGTTTCTAACGGCGAAGTGGTGGTTCTCTTCCACGACAAGGATACCGCCAAGTTCGAAAAGTTCAACCCCGAACACGGCGCAAGCCTCCGTTGCATCAAGGATTAAACCTAACGAAATTCCTGAAACGATTTTTACTCCTGGATTTATCCAGGAGTTTTTTTGACACTAAAATGTCAATTTGAAAATTTAGATTTTGAAAGAACGTTACAAGGAGGATCGTCTTTATGGAAATTGCAGCAATCATCATCGGCTTAATCATCGGTGTATTCCTGGGAATAACCATCGGGATCTTGATTTCAAAAAGTAAGCAGGCGGTCCTGCAAACCAAATTGGAAGCAGCCCATCAGCTGAGAATGCAATCCCTTCAAGATCAGCAGATCCGATTCGACGAAACCATCGCCAAAGTCCAGGAACAGCTTAAATCCACCACCAACGAAATGCTGAAACAGCGCCAAAAGGAATTCTCAGAATCTAGCGGCCAAAGCATAGAACAGATCGTCTCCCCCCTCAAGGAATCCATCAAAAAGATGGAGCAGGCCATGAATAATTCCGCCAGGGAACAGTTTCAGCTGGGAGGAATTCTAAAGAATCAAATCGAGAACGCCATAAAAATGAGCGAATCTGCAAAGGCAAGCGCCGAAGAACTGAGCCGGGTTTTCAAGCACGATTCCAAGATTCAGGGCGACTGGGGCGAAACCGTCCTCAGCAATCTTCTGGATGGACAGGGTGCCCATTACGACACACAGGAAACCCTCCGCGACGCCCAGGGTAATCTCATCAAGACTGAAGATGGCCGCAGTTTACGCCCCGATGTCATCCTCCATCTCGATCACAAGCGAGACGTCATTATCGACTCCAAGGTTTCCATGACCGCCTTCATGAATTACGTCAACGCAGAAACCGATGATGAGCGCAACGCAGCCCTTACAGCCCACATCGCAAGCCTCAAGAAACATGTAGACGAATTGGCCAAGAAGGATTATTCCTCCTACGTCAAACCGCCCAAGGTAAAAATGGACTATGTCATCATGTTTGTCCCTCATTCCGCAGCCCTGTGGACCGCATTGAACGCCTCCCCCACCCTCTGGAGCGAAGCCATGGCCAAGCGGGTCTACATCGTTGACGAACAGACTCTCTACGCCGCCCTCCGTATCATTGACCTGACCTGGACTCAAATCGCCCAGGCTCAGAATCACGAAAAGGTCTACGAACTAGCCAACGAAATGATCGATCGCGTAGGTCAGTTCATGAAAAAATACCAAGCCCTGGGAAGCGCATTGGCTAATGCACAAAAGGCATTTGATGATGGCGAAAAGAAGCTGGCTCCAACAGGTCAGAGCGTTCTTACCACATGCGGAAAACTCATCAAGCTAGGGGCAAAGCAAAGCGAAAAGAACCCCATCCCGGAGCTGGTAGACATAGAAGACGCCCTAACAGAAATCCAATAAAAAAAAGAAACCCTCGATCAAATTGTCGAAGGTTTCTTTTTGCAATTAGAAATTACGCGATGTATTCCTGCATGTAATTTCTGTAGCCGGAGGTTTTATCCCTCTGACGAACGACAGAAATTTCTCTGAGTGTACGCGCTGTGTTCCTGCGTGTAATTTCTGTAGCCGGAGGTTTTATCCCTCTGACGAACGACAGAAATTACGTTGTATATTCAGCGTTGATCTTCACATAGTCATAGCTCAAGTCGCAAGTAAATGCGCTGGCGCTTGCATGACCAATGTTCAGTACCAAAGTCACCTTGTATTCGCGCTGACGGACAACAGCGTGGAGTGCATCCTGCTTTTCCTTAGACAGAATCACCGGACGGCAACCATCCAGAACCTGGACGTCACCGAAGAACAGGTCGGTATGTTCTGCAATCATGTTGCAGCCGCTGGAACCAGCAGAGCTCAGGATACGGCCCCAGTTGGGGTCTTCACCGAACATGGCGCACTTGGCCAGGTTGCTGGTACCGATGAAACGAGCCATCTTCAAAGCTTCTTCGTGAGATTCAGCCTTTTCGATGCAAAGTTCAATAAGCTTGGTCGCACCTTCACCGTCGCGGACAATGTCCTTTGCCAGGGACTTCATCACCAGCATCAGAGCGGCGCGGAATTCACCCTGTTCAGAAAGGGAAAGATCTTCGTACTTGAGACCGCTCATGCCGTTTGCCAGCATAATGCAAGTATCGTTGGTGCTGGTATCGCCGTCAACGGTAATGGCGTTGAAGGAGTCTGCAATGTTTGCACGGAATTCAGCAAAGAAATCAATGGGCAGAGCCAAGTCAGTGGTAATGAAAGCCAGCATGGTAGCCATGTTGGGGTGAATCATGCCACTACCCTTGCAAGCACCGCCGATAGTCACCACACCCTTTTCGGTCTGGATTTCAACGGCATGGGACTTCAGAGCAAGGTCGGTAGTCAAAATAGCACGGCCAAATTCTTCGGAAGCATCAGCATGAAGACCTTCAACCAGGCGAGGAATACCGGCTTCAATCTTATCCATGGGCATCAGGTGACCAATGACACCAGTACTGCAGACAAGAACGCTCTTGGGAGTGAGCTTCAGAGCTTCTTCGGTAAGGGTAGCCATGCGTTCTGCATCAGCCAGACCCTGTTCACCAGTACAGGCGTTGGCGTTACCGCTGTTCACGATAACAGCAGTAGCAAAGTGAGCATGTTCCAGTGCAGCCTTATCGTACTGAACCGGAGCGGCCTTCACCTTATTGGTTGTGAAAACTGCAAAGCAACGGGCAGCCTTTTCGCTCTTGAGCAGGGCCATATCCGCATTGCCGCTAGCCTTGATGCCAGCGCAAATACCAGAAGCGGTAAAGCCCTTGGGGGAGCAGACGCCGCCTTTTTCCAACACAGTGTACATAGTGTCTCCTATTGTTTTTACGCGCTAAATATACAACAAAAAAAGCGACTAAACTAGACCTTTCCTAGCATTGCCCCCTAAAAAAATTCTAATTTAAGGCCATGGCAAAAACACCCTGTACTCAAGAAACATACGACAAGCTGGTTGAACGTTACAATTTCCTTAAAAAGACGGAACGTCCCCGCGTTGTCGACGAAATGGAAGAAGCCCGCAAGCAGGGCGACCTGAGCGAAAACGCAGAATATCACGCCGCCAAGGAAATGCTGGCACATATCGATTCTGAACTTCCCAGACTGGAACAGCAGATTGCTGATTCCATCATCATCGAATTTGACGCGAACTCCGACACCGTCCGTTTTGGCGCCACCGTTACCGCAAAGAACCTGGCAACCAAGAAGGAAGTCGCCTACCAGCTGGTAAGCCCCGAAGGCGTCGACCCCATGAACGGCAAGATCAGCTTCAAGAGCCCCATGGGTTCCGCATTCATGGGCAAGAAGAAGGGCGACATCGTCGAAGTCGTTACCCCCAAGGGTAAGAACCGTTTCGAAATAGTCGACTTCAAGTAAGCGCTATGATTGTAGCCCTCATTGGCAAAGACCAGTTTTCCAAGGACCAGCAGGTAGAACAATTCCTGCAGGAAGCCCTTGGCGAAAACAAGGATGACCCGCTGTCTAAGCAGGTCGTGTTCGCTACCGATACCAACATATCCTCTGTAGCAAACGTCATCATGGAATGCTGCGGTACGGTGTCTATGTTCGCACCGGAACAGGCCGTCGTTGTCCGCAACGCCGAAGCCATGAAAGCCGATGACACAAAGACTTTGGCCCGCTGGCTGAAAGACGCTCCCGAGTGCAAGCTGTTGCTTGACTTTGGCGAACTCAAGGCCAGCACAGAACTTTACAAGGTTCTTGCCAAGGTGGGCAAAGTCGAAAAGTACGAAGAACCCAAGCAGTACAATATGCAGAAGTGGATCGCTACAATGGTTCCGGCCCACTTCAAGAAGCCTATTGAACCCGCTGCAAGCCAGTATCTGGCCGACGCCCTTGGCACCAACACCAAGCTAGTTAGCGAAGAACTGGAAAAGGTTCTGCTGTACCAACCGGATTGCACCAAGATCACATACGATCTCGTAAAACTGCTAATCATGCCCCAACGAGAAATTCCGCCCTATGAGTTGCAGAATTTCTTTGGAATGCGAGACGCCAACGGTTACACTAAAAAGCTCCACGAAATCCTCTACGGCGGAGGCGATGCCATCCAGGTCGTCAACTCCCTTTACAAGCATGCCGTGGACCTTCTAAACTTCATGTCCCTTACCGCAAAAGGCATGAGCCAGGCAGAAGCAGCCCAGGCCATCGGCAAGAACGAATACGTTTTCGTAAAGCAGGGGAACGCCGCTGCCTGCTGCACCCGATGGGGCAAGGCCAACCTCTGCAGAGCCATCCGCAGACTGGCAGACCTGAGCTACGAATTCAAGAGTTCCAGCTGGACCGTTATCAGCCAGGAACTGGCCTTGGCCGCCCTGGTCGTCCGTTAAGCTACACTCAGTTTAACGTCCTAATTCCGCAATAATTTCCCACATTTTTTAAGCAAAAAGGCTCCGCAAAAGCGGAGCCTCTGTCATACTGTTTTACAAGGCGTTATTCCCAGTCATCTTCATCTGCAGGAGCCGGAGCTTCAGGAGCAGAAGCCGGTTCGTCCATCAGAGATTCTTCGACCGGTTCATCCACAACAGTTTCTACCGGAGAGGGCTGAGGAGCGCTCTGCTGAGCTGCGGGAGCGGCCTGCGGCTGGGCAGGAGCTTCAGCAGGCTGAGCCTGAGGAGCGGGCTGAGCCACCGGCTGTGCTACGGGAGCGGGCTGGGCGGCCGGCTGTGCAGCAGGAGCTGCCTGAGGAGCCTGAGACAGATCCACATTGCCAATGTAGTTGCGAATGATTCTCGGAGTAACGAAGATTACCAGGTCCTTCTTCACGACGGACTTACGAGAATACTTGAAGAGGTTACCCAGCAGCGGAATATCCTTCAGGAACGGAATACCACGTTCAGATTCCTGAGTTTCGTTACGGGTCAAACCACCGATTACCACAGTTTCACCGTCAGCCACAACGACCTTGGTTTCAGCTTCCTGGGTACTAATCACAACTTCACCCTTGGAGTCATAATCGTAGGAGTTGTTTTCGGGATGGAGGTCAAGCAAAATGCGGTTGTCGCCAGAAACGTGAGGAGTAACAGTCAGCTTGATACCAGTTTCCACCATCTGGGTAGAAGATTCACCGCTGTTATCGATAACGCGGATAGAAACCTTATCACCCATGAAGACCTTAGCTTCGGTATTATCCAAGGTAGAAACCTGGGGGCTAGCGAGAACTTCGGTAGAAGCGTCACCCATAAGGTTGCTGATTGCAATCTGGAGGTTATTATCCAAGAGGCTAGCAGTAATAGCACCGGAACCAGAACCCACAGCCGGAGAAGAACCGTTGGGGAAAGACTGGATAACGGCACTGGTACGAGAAGCACCGGCAGCACTACCAGTTGCAGCGGCAGCGGTACCCGGAGTAAGAGCGGTATTACCCATGGTAGCAGTCCAGTCCACACCAAGTTCGCGGGCCTTTTCGCTGTTCACCACGACCAGCTTAGCGGTAATCATGATCTGCAGGGTTTCAACATCAAGTTCTTCCAGAGCCTTTTCCATCTGATCAATCTTGGTATCGGTATCGTAGACGATAATGGAATTGGTACGTTCGACCGTGGTAATACGGCCACGGTTAGACTTCATGCTTTCAAGCACCTTGACCAGTTCGTCAGCCTTGGCATGATGAACCTGGAAGTTCTTTCGGACCAGAGGAGCATTCTGTTCAGCCTGAGCTTCTTCATCGGCAATCTTCTTCTGTTTTGCCTGATAGGTAGCCAAGCGCTGAATGGTAATGTACTTATCCTGAATGACCCAGGTCAGATCATTCATGCTGCAGATAATGTCCAAAGTTTCCTGCCAAGTCTTCTTGGTGACGCGAAGGCTTGTCTTACCCTTTACATCGGGAGCCAGCAAAATGTCCACACCGGCAATAACGGAAACAGAACGGAATATGGCTTCATAGTCCATGTTCACGAAATTGAAATCATACAATTTCTTGTTCGGAGCAACAGAACCTTCGGCAGGGGCACTCCAAGATGTTGCGATACCGGCAACAAGAAGAAGAACAGTCAGAATTTTTGTCAACTTTTTCATTACTATTTACCCCCAAACTTATCGGGAAGGCCCATGGAGTAGCGACGGCTCACCCCGAATTCCTGAATCAGGAAGAGAACGTCAGTTTGTGTAATTTTCAAGACTTTACCATTAAGGATCTTATCGCCTTCCTTAATAGTGTAGGAAATAGCAGGATTCTTAGTTTCAACAAGAATTGCCATCGGAACGTCAGATTCCCAAATAATACCAACCAGTTCAACCTGGTCAATATTGATACCTTCTTCTACAAGGCCCTTAATTTCGACGAAGGGATCTCGACGACCAAAGGAGCTATAGGTAACGCGATCTTCATACAGACCATCAAGCTGGCTACCAGGAACAGTACCGGGATTTTCACCATCACTGCCACGATCCTTATCGACCTGCTTAAGACGCTCCATCTGTACAGCAGACAGTTCATCAAAGAAACTTACTGCACGGCGGTTCACATAACCGATACGATTACCGAACTGCACCTTGCGATACAGACCAGTCATATCCAGGCTAACCAGGCGGTCACCAAAAATGAGACGCTGAAGAACCTGAGCATTTTCGTTAGGTGCAGCGTAGAATTCAATTTCATCGGCAACAACGATCAATTCGCGAACGACAGGACGAAGGTGGAATGTCTGGGAACCAGAAACAATCTTCTTGCTATCCTTTTCCAGCTTCTTCACGAAAGTTTCAAAGTTAGGCTTTTCTTCGTTGGCCTTCATCCAGTCACGAATGAAGATACCTGTGGGCTGAGCAGACCAGAAGATAAATCCATCCTTCTTGACAGCAGTTTCAGCAGCCTGAAGAATCAAGGCGCCATCCTGCACCAATACCACCGGGTTCACACCAGTCTGCAACTGAATCTTGATGCCATTAGCACCCCAGGTAACGGACTTCACCAGAGAACCGGCACCAATCTTGAACACAGGGGATTTCTGAGGACCAGGCAGTCCAACGGTAATGGCGAAAGCCTTGTCCGGATTAGAAACGTTCTTGATATTGATCGGAGTTTCGGTAACCAGACGGAACTGTTCCATACCCGAACCAATCAAGACGGTCATTTCCTTGATGCCAGGGAGAAGGGCAGATATTGCACCGCCTTCCTTAATAGCCTTGTCCAGCAGTTTCTGCTGTTCGGCAACAAGCTTTTCCTGTTCCTTGGCAGCCTTTTCGGCAGCCTTCTTGTCAAGGAGAGCCTGCTTTTCGGCAGCCTTCTTTTCTTCGGCAAGACGCTTCTTTTCTTCAAGGGCGGCCTTAGCAGCAGCCTTCTTATCCAAGGCGGCCTGCTTTTCAGCAGCCTTTCTTTCGGCAAGAGTCATCTTCTCGTTAGCCTTCTTCTCGTCAGCCAAGCGCCTCTTTTCTTCAAGGGCAGCCTTTTCTGCAGCTTTCTTGTCAAGAGCGGCCTGCTTGTCTGCAGCCTTCTTACGTTCAGCAAAAAGCTTAGACAGAACCCAGGACTTACCGCCCTTATTCTTGAACTTAACCAGGAAGCTGGACTTGTCCAGAGAAATATCGTTCTTGTCAGAAGAAATGGAATTACCAACAGAAAGTTCAATTTTCAAGAAATTGGTTCCGCGGAAATTCTCTCTGTATACACGCATGGCCTTCACGAACTTGGAATCGGCATCCACATCGTAGGTACCTTCACCAAGGGCAAAGCTCGTTTCAGAAAAACCAAAAGTCAGTTTCTTACCGGCGGCATCATACTTCTGATAAAACGTCGGCAGATTCTTGTCGGATGCAAAGGCAAATACCATCTGGCAGCCCTTACCATCGCAAGCAAAACGAACATCCTTAATCTGCGCAGCATAACTAGCCGCAGCGGCTACTAGGAACAAAACAAGGAATTTCAGCTTCATCATCTTCCCACCTTCTTGGATGTATAAGTGGTCAGGTTAAAAGACACGGACATGGTAATAGGAGTCCAGCCATGGGATTCAGCCTTTTGGATTTCCGCAGCAATTCCAGAATAGCGATTCAATCTCAGGTTAGTGATTGTCGTAGGATAGTTGAAGTTTGCAATTTCCGCAAACAGGTATCCCAACATATGATAACCCGAGTTGACAGCGATGGAATAACGGTTCTCGATATAATGTTCTCGTTCAGAACGGCCTTCCGGATTAAACTTCTGAATCTGGACGCCAGAACTGCGGAGCACAGAATACAGATCCTGCAGTCGGAGAGGGACCTTTTCCTCTTCGGGGAACATTTCCTTCAGCTTTTCAAAATCCTTTTCTGCCTGGACAAGCATCATTTCCAATTCCTGGACACGATGCCTCTTGGCATTGATTTTGTCTAGTTCGGACTGGGCTGTGTTCAATTCGCTTTCAAGGTTACTACGATCCTTGACAAACGGATTCCACACGTAGTCATAGACATAATACCCGGCCAAAAGCAAAATTGCAATAATCGCAATGGCGTATATGTTCTTTTTATCTTTAAAATCAATATTACCCATACTAGCCCTCCCCTGCGCCAAGGTTTCTATTCAAGACAACCTTGATAGTAAAGTTATAGGCTTCTTCACCATCTACCTTAGTGGTAGAAATAGTCACCAGGGAAACATTCTGGACACTGACCTGCTTTTCCAACTTTACCATGTATTCGGCAACTTCAGAAAAGTCATAAGTCATACCCTTCATTTCGAGGTCATATTCACCCATCTGACCAATACTGGTCACCCACATGTTGGGCGGCAAGACAGAGGAGATGTTCTCGAAAAGAACGATCCAGCGTTTTTTGCTAACCTGAATAGACTTCAGTGCGTTGATTTTCGTGTTGACGACACCCTGCTTTTGTTCAAGATCGCTGATCTTTGTAAGCAACGGACGTTCACGTTCAACTTCGCTCTTGACTCTAGCAACTTCACTCTGCAAGGCAGTTATCGTTTCGGTAGTAAACGTGTAAAGCATGCCAATACACACAAATGCTGCGATCAGGAGCAACGTCGGCCAGATAACACGTCGGTCGGTCAGCCAAGTGAAATCTTTCTGCTTCTTGCGATATTCCGGAGGAAGCAAGTTAATAGAAATGGCCAAGGCATTTCTTGTGGGTTCTTTTTTCTTAGACGCCATTAGAACTTCCTCATAGCCAAGCCCAACGCAGGAGCATAGATGTTAGACAACGCAACCGAAATACCGTTCGCTCCAAAAATCTTGGCATCGCATTCAGCCTGTCGGAAAGGATTAACGGTATCGGTTTCTACACCAGAACGTTCAGCAACAAATTCTTTAAGGCCCGGAATAGCGGCACCGCCGCCACCCAGTAATATTTTATTCAAAGACTTAGAATCTTCAGAAGAAGAGAAGTAACGAATACCGATCTCGATCTGGGCCATCAGGTCTTCGTAGGCAAGTTTCAGGGCAGCTTCCACTTCGGCTTCAGAGAATCCATCCACAATAGCCAGATCGCCCTTGTCAAAGATTTCGTGGCACTTTTCAGCATCGATATCCAGGTTCATGCAAGTCTTGCTGATCACCATGTCCAGCGAACCGCCGGCCATGGAACGCATTGAATGGAACTTGCCATCCTGGAAGAATGCCACACTCATTTTCTTTTCGCCGATATTGAAGATTGCCACGGTAGACTCGGCATCGGCAGGATTCATCGTAACGGTATAGGCATTCAGGAGGCCGAAAATATCCACATCCATAGCGGAAAGCTTTACGCCCTTTCGAATAAAGAACTTTGCCCAGGAGTCCAGAAGTCCGCTCTTGGCAGCAACGACGTTCGCCTTGACATCTTCATTTTCACGGGAATAGACTTCGTAGTCAATCACGTTATCCTGATCATCGAAGGGCGGACGGGACTGTGCAGTCTGAAGAATAATGGCGGCTTCATTACCGTTCTTGGGAACCTTGGCAGACAAATGGTCAACCAGCACGCCACCGGCACCGGCACCGCAATTCACAGAAACGACAACATCACAGGAATCGTCGATAGGATGACGCAGCAAAAGCTTGTTCAAGGCTTCGCCAACGCCCTTCGCGCCAGAATTCGATTCATTCTTTTCGGCGGATTCGGCATTTTCTTCTGCCGCGACAATTTCGCCATTGACGATAGCACCATCCGGCACCCGTTCTAGGTCGGCATCCACCACAATCTTGCCACCGCGAGAATTGTGCAAGACTTTGACCAGTTTGATGCTGTAATGGCCAACATCAATCCCGACAGTCTCGCGCTCACCGCGAATTTTTGCAATCAGTCCTAAAGCCAAAATAAACTCCGATTGGAAACAATACCTTGTAAATTCTACCTTTATAAGTGGTAAATGTCAAGCAGCTTTTCAGCTAACTCATTGAAAATTAAGTAGTTACGCACTCTTTTCTGCATTCTCCGACTCTTTTTTCAACTTATTTACCTCAAACAGATACTGGAGAACCCTCTCCTGGGTCCAACCAAAAGCACCTGTAAAGGAAGCCGTTAAACAGTTATATTCCGGATAATCCTTGTTCCGACGTCCCAAATTACGTCTTATCTCCACATCCACAATTTCTTCGCCAAAGCTAGGCAGGTCAAACCTTAGACGCACCTGCTGGCCCGAAAAACAGTCAGAAGGAAGGCCCAACATAATACCACCAGCAGACAAATCCAAGAGCATTCCACCACAAGCAGTACCGTCAAGGAAAGTCGCCTCAACAGGAATCTCAACCGGTTCACGAGCCCAACGACGAAGCTGTTTCTTATCGAGCACAGACGAGTGAGGTAGAATCAATCGCCCGGGAATACAGGAGCGCACCACCAGGTTGGTCGAGTAAACGGCATCATCGGGCCTAGTCCAACGGACCAGGACTTCTCTTTCAACAAAGTATTCCGCAGGGCCGCAACTACCATCGTAAGAAATAGCCCAATCTCGTTCATTCCTTGCAACAATCATGGAATGCTTGAACACCGACCCTTCTTCAAGATAAAGATCGATGCGGTCGCCAACATTAAACTGTCTTGTAGAACAAACTTGCGTCAATGAATTCGACGCCGTAAAATCCATTTTTTTTCGAATGCTTTCTACGGCGGCTACAGTTTCATCGCGAACGGTAAACACATCACGAAAGTCATAGAAATTCGTTACCGCAGCTTCAAAAAGTCCAGACGAATTAAGAACCGCATCCTTATTTTCAAAGGATGAAGCTCTAACCAGTTTCTCTAAAGTCCGGCGCTCCTTGTCTGTGAGTCCAAAGGCTTTCACCTTTTCATCGAACTCATTCGCCCCGAAAATTTCTTCGTTTTCTCGGCGATAATTGATGCGATGGATTTCCAACAGCACCAACAAGATAAGCACCAGGACTACGACAAACGCAATCCAGACTAATTGAATCGGTAAAATCATTCAGTCCACACACCACCGATGTAGGAGCCGATGATAGTCGCAGGAACTTCCTTGCCAAGGAGCGGCGTGTTGCAGACATGGCCAGCAATTTCAGAAGCCTTCACCACGTGAGACTTTTCGGAAAGTACAACCAAGTTCACACGCTTTGCGTCCGGTTCTACGCCAGCAATCTTTGCCGGAGCGGTAGAAAGAAGTTCAATAGTCTTAGCTTCTCCAAGACGGGCCACCAGTTCCTTCCAGATGGCGGGCAGGGCCACTTCCAGAGAAACGGCGCCAGGCAGGGAATCTTCGAAGTTCACATCCTTATCCTGATGGAGGATCGGAGTGTGATTCATGCTGATGGCGTTAACGGTACCGTCGGCAAGACCAGCCCACAGGGCTTCGCGGTCTGTGGCGGCGCGGAACGGCGGCAGCACATGGTAAGCAGAATCCAGAGTAGTCAGGATGGAATCGTCAAACATCAGATGATAGATGTTCACGTCGCAGGTTACGTCGATGCCCTTCTTACGAGCGTCGCGGATCAGGTCCAGAGTTTCGCCGCAAGTCACCTGCTTGAAGTGAACGGGAACCTGCAGGAAGCGGGCCAGTTCCAGAACGGTGTAAGCGGAAATGGTTTCTGCAATACGGGGAATGCCCTTCATGCCAAGCATGTCGGAGTAAGCCCCTTCGTGAACGCAACCGCTCTTGCGCAAAGTCTTGTCCATGGGCTGGAAGAAGAAACGCTTGCCGGTCATCTTGCCGTATTCCATGGCGAGACGCATAAAGCGGGTAGACGGAATGCTTGCGTTACCATCGCCGAAGCCAGCCACGCCACATACATCCAGTTCTTCGGAACCTTCAGCCAGTTCCATCATTTCAGCCAAATGATCGCTGCCGAATTCAACGCTATAGGCGCCAAGAACAGCAAACTTCAGGTCCTTGCCTGCCAGACGGTTTTCAAGAGCGGCCAGCTTTTCGCTGTCATCCACCGGGTTGGCAGCACTTTCATAGAGGGCTCCGTAGAAGCCTCCCTTACGCATAGCATTGATACCATCCTTGATGGTATAGACGTCATCGCGGAGCGGTTCCTGGAAATCCACACCCAGAGCAAACAGGGCGGGAATGGCAAGAGCGCCTTCGCAATCCACAACAGCGGCAGGTTCACTTGCGTTATCGAAATAATTCTTGTCGGCAAGATAGCCATCGGCAATGGCCACCTTATCGTTCATCACGAACTGCTTGCCGTCCCACATGCGGACGTTCTTCAAAACAACATTATTCATAACATTAGGCTTGTTCATTTGCGCGACCTCCAGCCAACAGGAAGAGTACGGCCATACGGACAGCAACGCCGTTGGTCACCTGATCAAGAATTACGGAATGTTCACCATCGGCGATGTCGGAATCCAGTTCCACGCCACGATTGATGGGACCCGGATGCATAATGATCACCTTGTCCTTACAGCAGGCAAGAACTTCTTCCGTGATACCGAAGAAGTTGCGGTATTCACGCATGCTGGGGAGAAGAGCGTCATCCATACGTTCCTTCTGGAGACGCAGGGCGATAACAGCATCGGCATCCTGAACAGCCTTCTTTACGTCAGTTTCCCAGCTGACGGAGCCAGCCAGTTCGGGATACTGGAGAAGTTCAGTATTGCGGGGAACCAGAGTGGAAGGGCCGCAAAGGGTGACATGGGCACCCATGGTGGTCATACCCCAAATGTTGGAACGGGCCACACGGCTATGGCGGATATCACCGATAATCGCCACCTTCTTGCCTTCAAGTGTACCCAGCTTTTCTTCGATGGTCAACATGTCCAGCAAGCCCTGTGTGGGATGTTCGTGGGCGCCATCGCCAGCATTCACGACAATTGCATTGCTATGGTCTGCCAGGAACTTGGGAACGCCAGTACCCTTATGACGGACAACCACGATATCGATCTTCATGGATTCGATATTGCGGAGGGTGTCCACCAGAGTTTCACCCTTCTTCACACTGGAGCTTGCAGTAGTGAAGTTCACAGTGTCAGCGGACAGACGCTTTTCGGCCAACTCAAAACTGGTGCGGGTACGGGTGCTGTTTTCGAAGAACAGGTTCACCACGGTAAGACCGCGAAGGCTGGGCACCTTCTTGACGGGGCGTTCCAGAATTTCACGGAACTGTTTTGCATTATCCAAAATGGTGCGAATGTCCTGCTTGGACACGCCCTGGAGCCCGAACAAATGCTTGATTTGCAAAGCGCTCACTTTAAGCCTCCACTTCTACGAGAGTAACAGAATTTTCTTGGTCAATAGGTTCAATCTTTACGCGGACTTCCTGATTCTGGGCGGTTTCCACAGCCAGGCCCACGCAATCCGGAGCAATGGGAAGTTCACGGTGGCCGCGGTCCACCAGCACACAGAGACGAATTGCAGCAGGACGACCCAGGTCCAGAATAGCACGCATGGCAGCCAAGGTAGACCTGCCAGTATAAAGAACATCGTCTACCAGGATAACGGTCTTGCCTTCCACGGAGGCAGGCATTTCGGTAACGCGCATTTCGGTGGAAACGTGGTTGCGGAAATGGAAGTCATCACGGTAGAAAGTAGCGTCCAGGCTACCGAATGCGACAGGGCTACCAAACTTGGCATCCAGACGGGCCTTCAGCTTCTTGGCCAGGGGAATGCCACGACTAGCCATACCGAGAATCACCAGATTGTCGGCGGCAGGATGGATCTTTGCGATCTTTGCAGCCATCTCGTCCAGGGCAAATTCCATGGCCTGGGCAGACAGCAGTTCACGAATAATCTTGCAGTTGTCTTTCATAATATTAGTAAACAGTGGTTAGTAGACAGTGGTCAGTTTTTCGCGGTTCTGTAATGACATTCTTACCAGCCACTAAACACTAACCACTAATCACTTTTTTCATGAAATTAGCATTTTCAGATTTTTTTGGCGGATTTTATATTAGAAAAGGCGGTTAAATTGGCACCTAATAATGTATATTGCGTAAAAAACAAACCTCTCGAGCCTCAAACCAGGGGCTTCGAACCTAATCAATAGGAGATATTCCATGGCTTTTAATCAGCTGGACAAGCCCCAGGCAGGCGAAACCATCGCCATTATGACCACCAACCACGGCGTGATGAAGCTGCGTCTTTTCGAAGAACGTGTCGGCGAATGCGCTACCAACTTCATTGAACTGGCCAAGCAGGGCAAGTACGATGGCGCTCCGTTCCATCGTATCATCTCTGGCTTCATGATCCAGGGCGGCGACTTCACCAACCGTAACGGTACCGGTGGCCACGCTGCAGGCGGTCCGGGCACCACCATCGGCGACAAGTACGATCCGTGCCTCACCCACATGCGCGGCGCTCTCAGCTGGGCAAAGACCATGATGCCCCACTCCATCGGTTCCCAGTTCTTCATCGTCCACGGCGAAGATGTCCACTTCCTGGACCACCCGGCAAACGGCGGCCCCGCTGAAGGTTACTCCGTCTTCGGCCAGCTCTACGAAGGCTTCGAAGTCCTGGATGAAATCGCAGGCGTAAAGACCGACCGTCGCGACGCACCGTATGAAGACGTGATTATCGAATCCGTGAAGATCGAGAAAGCGTAAAGCGGAAAGGATAAAGGTTAAAGGACGCAGGGTAATACCTGCGTTTTTTTTGCATTCACTTATGTTTTCTCATAATTCGTAATTCATAATTGCAAAAAAAATCAATTTTTTTTGCATTCCCCCTTGACAACTTCAAAATAATTTTCAATATTTGGCGTACCTGAATGGGGTTATAGCTCAGTTGGTAGAGCGCCTGCATGGCATGCAGGAGGTCAGGAGTTCGAATCTCCTTAGCTCCACTAAAAAAGACTCGCAGAAATGCGGGTCTTTTTCTTTTATACCACATTCGATGTTTACCGGGAGAAACGGATTTTCCACCATCCCTCCCCTACGCCTGTTGCAGTCATTGTAGCAAATTTGTATCTTTCCTGTCACTATGAATAAGGTTAGGTTAACGACAAACAATTTTCTGAGAGGAGCCCTGGTCCTTGCGGCCGCGCTACTCCCCATCCACGCATTCGCCGAAGAATGCAACGAAGAAACCATGGACGCCTTCGCCTACGAAGATTGCGTCAAGGAGCAGCAGGGAATCTCCGTCAATAACGAAGATTTCAGCAGCACCGCCGCCCTGAAGGCCGAAAAGGAAGAAAGGGAAGCCGCCGCCAACAAGGTCGAACCTAAATACAATCCTTTTGGACGGGACGCCTACTTGACTTCAAGTTTCGGTGAAAATCGCGGAACCCGTTACCATGCCGGTCTGGATTACTCCACCCAGATGGAAGAAGGCTGGCCCATCTACGCCCCCGAAGACGGCGTGGTCAAGGAACTGAAGGTCTCCCCCTTCGGCTACGGCAAGGCCATGTACTTCCAGGGTCGTAGCGGCAAGACCTGGGTATTCGCCCACCAGAGCAGCTTCGGCGTGTTGGACGACCTGGTATCCAAGCAGCAGTACGCCACAAAGAAGAATGATGTAACCGTCAGACCGGGAACCGCATACAAGAAGGGCGACGTCCTGACCTATTCCGGAAGCACCGGCATCGGCAACCCCCATCTTCATATCGAAACCCGCCTGGACAACGACCGCGTCATCAACCCGGCACTGTCCAACATCGAATTTTCGGACACCATCGCCCCCCAGATTTTCGGCGCCGCCGTCTGGCAGGACAATGAATTGGCATTCACCGCCCCCGAAGCCATCGAAAAGGGCTGCATTGTCACCCCGGTCAAGAACGAATTCAATTTAAATCTGGCGGTAAAGATCGCCGACTACAGCCGCACTCCCAAAGAAAATCCCATGTCAGTCCGCCGCATCACCATGTGGCGTTACGACGAAAAGATTTTCGACGAACGTCTGGATACCTTGCGTTTCAGCCGCATGACCAATATCCGCAATCAGCTCCTCTGGACAGAAGAGGCGGACACCGCAGGCGACTGGCATTACATCAACGCAAAGATTGCCCCCCTTTCCACCTACACCATGGAAATCGAGGACTTTGCAGGAAACGTCACCAAGAAGAAATTCAGCTTCCGTTCCAAGTGCAAGGACAATCGAGATTTGCAGTTGACAAAGACCCAGACAACTCCGTTGTTCACAGCCATTGCCCGCCCCATGATCGATTTCTTTAACTGCAAGAACGGCATGCAGTTCTCCGCCATCGGAAAGGACGGTGTCATCGCAGAAGACCTGTGCAAAGTCTTTGAACACAAGCCTATCGCATTGGCCAAGGTGGTAGACACCTACCCCAACATGACAACCATCCACTATTCCGCAAGCGCTTCTCAGTCTGGCGATGGCAAGGCTGTTGACGAAGACATCCAGCTGTTCACCTACAAGAAATACCAGACCAGCATCAACTGGAATACCAAGCTGGGCAACGTAGCAATCAGCCAGAAGATTTCCGGCATTCCCGTTGCAGGCGATACCGCCATCCGCGTCTTGGCAGTCACCCGCAACCACACCGACAGCCTGGACTTCATCGAATTCCACCCCAAGGGATTGCAGCTGAAGAACTGGAACGTCTGTATCGAAAACCCCGACAATTCCGCTCCGCTCTACTGGCTGGGCGAAACCAGCCGCAACTGGTTCATTTTCAGCAAGCAGAACAAGGGCAAGAAGCGCTGCGCCAGCGCCAACGAACTTCGCGACATTGCCAACATCGACAATCCCGACGCACCCACTCTGGGCTTCCCCTACTGGGCCGACATGATCATCAGCGGCACCCGCCAGACAGCCCTCAGGATTCCCCTGATGTATAAGTACGACGGCATTGAATCCGGCAACGATATCACCGTCAAGGCAGGTAACAGGTGGATCGCAGTCGAATATGATTCCGAACCTCGCGAAATCGTCCTGGAAAGCGAAAAGCTCCCCGACGCCGGCGAAGACATCACCATCCAGATCAAGGATGAAGCCGGTCACAAGGCCAGCTACACCATCACGATTCCCGGAATGTAACGTAGCGACCATCGCAAAGTTAAACCTATAAAAGACCTCTCCGGAGGTCTTTTTTGCATTGTAAAGCCCTACAACGTTTTTCATTAGTGCAATCATTTTTCCATTGGCAAACCACCCACCAACAGCATATATTTTCCGTACACGTTTAGGGAATTATAAAGGAGCCTAAAAGAATATCAAGGGAATCTCTTCTATCGTCGCACTGGCTGCAACTTTCGGACTTGTAGCTTGTGGCGATTCATCCACCTCATCCTCTGCAGAAGAACCAGAAGTTTCAAGTTCCAGCGTCGAACCTGCGGAAGACCCGAACCAGCCCACTTCCTCTGCAGACGCAACCGACCCGGCATCTTCTGCTGCAGAAGCAGATACTCCGGCATCTTCCGCCACTCAGGCCGAAGAAAACCCGAGCGAAAACAACAAGGACGAAGGCAATAAGGGCGACAACCCCATTGGGGACTTTGACCCAAGCACTCTCGACTCCCTCTTCAACAACATCGATACCACGGGCTGGGGCGACTTCGCAAACCAGTTCGAAAACATGCCGGAATGCACCGCCGCCAATGAAGGCGAAACCACCTCCACGACCATGATGGGCATGGAAATAACATACATCTGCAAGGACGGCCAATGGGGCATCGATAACTCCTGCACCGAGGGCGCAACCCAGGAAATGATGGGATTTTCGATGGTCTGCAAGGACGGCGAATGGCAACAAGGCGATAACTCCTGCACCGAAGATGGCGCCACCAAGGAAGTGGACACCGGCCTGGGCATGAGCTTCACCTACGTCTGCAAGGATGGCGAATGGACCATGGACTTGAGCGGCTGGGGATTCGGCGGTGACGGCGACAACAGCGGCTTTAACTGGGGCGAAGGCTCCTGGGGCGGATTCGGTGGCGATGACGCAGAAATCACCCCGGTTGTGGATCCCGCAGAATAAAAAAGTCTGACATTAAAGAAAAGGCCTCGTTTTTTGAACGAGGTCTTTTTTTTGCGGGAAATTATCGCTAGATCCTTCGATGCCTTACGGCATCTCAGGACGACACCTAAAGGCGACCTTTAGGTGGGAGCGAGGCCGTTCGCGGTTTATTTAGCAGCAGCAGTCAGCAGCTTTGTAATTGCTGCTACATACTCTGCCGGGTTAGGCAGCGGGCTACCTTCAGCCAAGAGAGCCTGACCGTAGAGAGCCTTGGGCCAATCACCCAGATCGGAACCAGCTTCAGCCTTAGCCTTCAGCATTTCGCAGATGGGGTGCGTCGGGTTGATTTCCAGGATACGCTTGGACTTAGGCACGTTGGCCTGGCCCATGGCCTTCATCATGCGTTCCATCTGGGCGCTCATGGCATCGTCGCTGGTGACGAGGCAGCAGGGGCTGTCCTTCAGACGGCTAGACACACGGACTTCCTTGATGTCTTCGTCCAGAACCTTCTGGAGGTTTTCGCAGAGGCCCTTGAAAATACCCTTGTTGGCTTCTTCAGCCTTCTTTTCGTCTTCAGTTTTTTCGAAGTCCACATCACCGCGGGAAACGTCGTGGAACTTCTTGTCGCCGAATTCCATCAGAGAAGACATCATGAATTCATCAATGCCATCGCTCATGAGAAGCACTTCGTAGCCCTTGGCCTTGAAAGCCTCCAGCATGGGGTTAGACTTCACGGCGTTCTTGTCGCCAATGAGGTAGTAGATTTCCTTCTGGCCTTCCGGCATGCGGTCCACATATTCCTGGAGGCTAACAAGCTTGCCTTCTTCGGTCTTGGTGCTTTCAAAGCGGAGCAGCTTCTTCAGTTCATCAAGATGTTCCCAGTTCATGTAGAAGCCTTCCTTCAGCACCATGCCCAGTTCCTTCCACCAGGCAGTGTACTTATCGGCTTCCTTGTCGGCCATGTTCTGCAGAGCGTCAAGAACCTTCTTGATCACATGCTTACGGATGTTGGTGACAATCTTGTTGGACTGCAAAATTTCGCGGCTCACGTTCAGCGGCAAGTCCTCGGATTCCACCACGCCGCGGACAAAGCGGAGCCAAGGCGGCAAGAGGTCCTTGCAGTCGTCCATGATGAACGTCTTCTTCACATAGAGCTTCAGACCATGGAGAGCATCGTTCTGCCAAATGTTGTAGGGAGCCTTAGACGGAATGTACACCAAGCTCCAGAATTCCAGGGAACCTTCGGCGTGGCTGTGGCTCCAGCAAGCGGGTTCGCCACCATCGTGACCGATGACCTTGTAGAATTCCTTGTATTCTTCTTCCTTCACTTCCTTTTCGGACTGACGCCAGAGAGCAGTCTTGTCATTAAGACGTTCTTCTTCCTTGACTTCAATTTCGCCCTTGTCGTTCTTGGTTGCTTCCGGGTGGAAGTAAATACCGTAGTTCACAAAGCCGCTGTACTTCTTGACGATGTCCTTGATCTTCCATTCGCTGGTGAAGTCTTCAGCGTCTTCGTCGTCCTTCAGGTACAAGGTAATCTTGGTACCCACTTCGTTACGGGGGCATTCGGAAATTTCAAATTCGCCGGTACCTTCGGAGCTCCACAGGTAACCCTGAGTTTCGCCAGCCTTGAGGGTCAGCACTTCAACCTTCTTGGCCACCATGAAGATGGAGTAGAAGCCCACACCGAACTGACCGATGAGATCCACGCTGGACTTATCGGAATCCTTCAGGTTCTTGATGAAGTTCTTGGTGCCGGAACGGGCGATGGTGCCCAGGCAGTTGATCAAGTCTTCCTTGTTCATGCCGATACCGTTATCGGTAATGGTCAGCTTCTTCTGCTCCTTGTTTACATCAATATCGATGCGGAGCTGGGTACCATTGGGCAAAAGGCTTGCATCGGAGAGGGACAGGAAGCGGCGCTTGTCCAGTGCGTCTGCAGCGTTGGAAACCAGTTCACGAAGGAAGATTTCCTTGTTGCTGTAAAGGGAATTGATCATCAAGTTCAGCATGTCGCGAACTTCAGTTTGGAACTCCATTTTTTCAGTTGCCATTTTTATCTCCTAGTAGGTCGCACTTCGTGCTTTCAGCACGCTTCGCTTTCAGGTGTGAGGTCGTTCCCCCTACGGGGTCACTTTGAGGAGTGAAGCCGGGAAAACAACCTTCTGTTCATTTTTATACAATTTTACAGCAGTTTGCATTTCATTTTGAAACAAAACTGCCGTTTTTCTTTGTTTTCGCAGGTACAATTGCAAGAACCGTGCCAAGATTAGCAGAAAGCGGAAAGGAGAAAGGATAAAGAAAAAAGGCCGCCGATGAAGCGGTCCTTTTCGCGATTCCCCGCACTTGCGAGGGCCTTGCAGCAAACTACTTAATAAAAATCAATCCCAAGATACCGGCAGCCCACAGGTAGTAGCTGAAGTAGTGGAACTTACCCTTCTGTACAAAAGCCATGAGCCACTTCAGGGCGATAATGCCGAAGATGAAGGCAACAATCATGCCCACCAGAAGTTCCGGAGTAAAGCCGCTGGCATCGGCGCAGGCCAAGGCCTTTTCGGGCTTTTCGATAGCATAGCGTGCTACGGTTTCGGGATCCTGGCACTTCACCCACTTGATCACATCCAGGAGGGCTGCGCCACCCACGGCGGGGATGCTCATGAGGAAGCTGAACTCGCCGGCATACTTGCGGTTGACACCCAGGAAAATCATGCCGCTGATGGTAGAACCGCTACGGCTGATACCCGGGATGCAGGCGATTCCCTGAACCACGCCGGTCACCAGAGCGCGCCACCAGTTCATCTGGACTCCTTCGCATTCCGGATGCTTACTGCCGGTCTTACCCCACTGGGAAACGAACAGCAAGGTAGCTGTCACCAGCAAGGCGCAGCAAACGGCGCGGGGATTTTCAAACAGGCTTTCCAGAGGCTTCTTGAAACCGATGCCGATAATGGCTGTGGGAATGGAGGCCAGCACGATGTAGCCCACTTCCTTCAACTGAGTCTTGTCGCGGCGGATGCAACCTACGATCATGTCCACAATCTTCTTGCGGAACACAACGAAAATGGAAAGGAGAGTTCCTGCGTGAAGCATGATGTCAAAGAACATGCCCGCTTCTTCCATGCCCAGCAATTCCTTGCCGAGAACCAGGTGACCCGAACTAGAGATAGGGAGAAATTCTGCGAGGCCCTGCAACAGACCTAAAATGATAGATTCAATCATGGACGGAAATATAGTTTTTATTATCTTAGAGCCATGGCCGCAAAAAAATTTCTTCTGTGCTTTCACGATTTTAGCGTCTGGAACTACCAGACCGTCATGCCGATTCTAGAAGACTTAAAGGAATTCGTCGGCGCCCCATTCAGCGTACTGGTCATTCCCGACACCGAAAACGCAGAAGAGCCCGCAACCGCAGGCTTCAAGGCAGCACTCGCCCAACTAAAAGACGAAGGCTTCGAGCTTGCCCTCCACGGCTTTAAGCATAAGGCCGAATTCAGCCAGGGCAGAAGCTACGCCGGTCTTGCCGCCATGTCCATGACCAACCGCGAGGCGGAATTTGCCGGTCTGAGCGAATTTGAATCCAGCAGACTTCTGCAACAAGGCCTCGCCGCATGGAACAATCTATTTGAAACCGCGTCGGGCACCCCGACCAAACCGATCGCTTTCGTGCCGCCCACCTGGTGGAGCAACAAGTACCTACACCTGCAGGTCCGCGGCGAAGGCATGCTCTACGAAGACCGATTCTCCTTGACCAACAAGAAGGGCAAGCGCTACGCCTCCCCCGTGGCAAGCTTTGCAGGCATCCCCGACTTTGCCGTAAACCCCATGTTCAACCTAGGCGAATTTTTCACAAAGATTCCCGCCGGAATTTTGCGAATTGCGTTGCACCCCACAGACTTCCCAACTCACCAAGCCCGTATAAAGCACTTGATCCGAGCCGCTCTAGGAAATGGACGGGTTTTAACGCGATACGAGAACCTCTAATTTTTTATTAAAAAATATAACGTAAAGAAGGTGGCTTGCAAAGCCACCTTTTTCTTCTGCCTAAACCCAAATTGGGCACTTCTTGGACACTTCTTGGACACTTTAGAAACGAAAAAAGCCCTGCAACCTAGACGGTTACAGGGCTCAAAGTCAGATTAGACTACTTGCACTCTACGAGTGCAGTAATCTGCACCTCGGTCATGCGAACACAAGTGCTCGCGCGACGCTCGGTTTACGATTACTTGACGTCGAAGTAACTATCAAGTAAACGCCAGTCACTCGTAGACACACTTTTTGCCAAATTTCGTTTTTTTCGCCACTTTTTAACGGACCACGATGTTATATTAGAGACAGGATTACACCTCGTGGTCACGTTTTGGTCACGCACAAACATAGGGGACACACATGCAAAACGGCGATAGAATCACACTATCTGCCCGTCCATTAAGGACTGGCGGCAAGTCTCTGTACCTTGATTACCGAGTAGACGGAAAACGCATAAGAGAGAACCTTCAGATTTTCTTGGT
This sequence comes from Fibrobacter sp. UWH6, assembly GCF_900142465.1. Lineage (NCBI taxonomy): Bacteria > Pseudomonadati > Fibrobacterota > Fibrobacteria > Fibrobacterales > Fibrobacteraceae > Fibrobacter > Fibrobacter sp. UWH6. Next base: position 383,231 of record NZ_FRAX01000001.1, on the reverse strand, counting down.
CCCCGAAAAAACCGCGGCAGACAAGGTCAAAAACCAAGAAGCCTGGCGACTGGGAAAGGCCCTTCGAGACAAGCGAGAATCCGAATTGAACATGGCGGAAGCAGGGATCAAACTTCCTCCCCGTCCTCAAAGAACATTATTCGCCGATTACTTCCCCAAAGTATTAAAAGAATACAAGAATCCACGCACCAAGTTCAATATGCAGGACTGTGCACGAAAGGTTATCGCCTATCGTCCAAACGTTCTCGTCGCGGGAATTGACAGAGAATTCATGCAGGGTTTCATCAATCATCTCCACGAAGAATTAGGACTACAGCAGAATTCTATTGCCATAGCCAGTTCTCAACTAAAAACCTACGTACATAAAGCCGTTTTAGAAGGAATCATCCCCCAAATGCCCGATTTTTCGGGTCTTTCACCCAGATTTCTTACAACGATGCTGGATTACCTCTCCCTAGAGCAGCTAAAAGCGCTAATAGACACCCCCTGCTCCGTACCGAGAATAAAGAACGCCTTCCTGTTCTCCTGCTTCACAGGGATCAGATTTTCGGACATCAAACGCCTATGTCCGGAAATGATTGAAGACAACCAAGTTGTCTTACGACAATACAAGACCAGTATCCCCGTCCGCGTCCCAATAAGCAAAAACGCAAAGAAATACCTCCCCAAAACCCCAGAGAAAAATAACCTCTATTTCCCACTAGGATCCAACAATTCGGTAAATGAAGTCCTAAAACGCTGGAGTCAAAAGGCATTGGGAAAAGACATTACCTTCCACCTAGGACGTCATACATTCGCAACCCTAGCCCTAAGCCACGGAGCGGATTTATTCACGGTCAGTAAAATTCTAGGACACACCGATGTCAAAACAACCCAGGTTTACGTCAAAGTTCTTGACGAGGGTAAGAAAAAAGCCGTGGAAAGTATTCCTGAACTTTAATTAGGAATACACCTCGTTTCACAAACGAAAAAAAAGCCTCCCCTTAAAGGAGGCCTTTTCTTCGACTTTTCATTGTCCGCTAACGCCAATTTACGGACAATGAAGGCAAAATCACCCCTTTAAAGTCAAGAGCACTTCAAAAGACTCCAATTTACCAAACAACTTCTCCAAACCATATGATTCAGCCTTGATCCACTTGAAAATATTGTCGTTACGGCTCCAGCGACATCCACAGCTTCTACAGGCCAGCATAAAGTTCTGTGGCGTGGGATGGTCACTTAGCACGGCTTTCTGTCCACAGCAAGGGCATTGCTGTGCGACGGCAATCAGCTCGTTTGCGTTCTGTAGCACCTTGATTTCCTCGTCGCGTGCCTTACGGAAGGTCGGGAGGTCGTTCTTCTTGATTCTATCTGAATGCTCTTTCTGATTGACTGCGGTTTCGAACCTGGATACATCATACTGGTTGAAGAGATTGTCTCCGATGACAAATTCCTTGATGAATCGGTTTTGCGGTATCTTTACAGGATAGCCTGCAATAAACATAGGCCACGCCCACTGAAGCAGTATCCGCTGAATCAGTAGCTTGGAAAAAACGGACTGCGGGGATATGGCGAGCAACGAGAATGTACCCCATTGCGGTAGTTGGCTACCGAACATCGATGAAAGCTTTGCGAGGCTATCGTCGTTCCCATCCAGGTAGGGAGTTTCCTGAGGATATACAAGGATGGAGATAGTGTTATCTTCGCCGTGGACACAGTCCAGTCCGGATACGTAGGCGTCGCTTGGCTTGGATGTTGCGAACGCGAACCGTAGTCTCTTTCCTCCGCACTCCAGTTCAATTCCAATTTCACTTGTAGTCACCGTTGGCTTTAGTAGGCACCAAAATGACTGACGTTCGCTCGCGAAATCGTCTATGCAGCGTTTGACGTATCTGATTTCATTAGCCAGCAAGAGACGCTGTTCTTCAAGTTTCTCCTGCTTAGATCGCTCCTTGGAACAGTAGTTGACTATTTCCTTCTGAATCTTGGGCAGGTACAGATAGTGCTGGTTATTCATCAAGATGTTTGTCATGATGAATCGGTTGATGTCCACCTCGACGTTTGAAATTCTTTTCAGGTTTCCGAACAGCTGCGAGTTCCAGAAGGAGCCTATGGATTGTTGCAGGCGCTTAAGAAATTCAATGGTCTTGCTTAGCAGCTCCCTGTTCTCATCGACTTGGTCACTGCTATAGTTGACCAGAAGCCGGTCGACCTCGTTCTGCATCGCATCGTGATCGACTGAATTGACGATCTCGTAGTACCGCTGGATCTCTCCATAGGCATCGTCAACGCCTCTCAGCTCCCTTAGGCGCTGGTTTATCAAGGTGTTCAGCGTCCTGCAGAGAGTGTACAGCAGACGGTTCTCGTAGGTTTCCCACTTGTCCTCGCGAACGAGGGATAACAGCTGCTGCGGATGTACACCGACAAAGGATTTATTTCTCCAGTCTTCGGAATGGCTTGCGAGATACTCCAATGCCCTTGGAGCAAACTTCTTCACCCTGCTGGTGGGTTGCTTGATTTCGTCCTCTTTCAGGTCCAGAATCGGCCTTGAGACAATTTCCTTCATATGTACGAGGGGATCCTTGCGGGAGACCTTGTCTGGATCGCCTTGTAGATACTTCTCGAGTTTGTTTCTGTCAAGTTTCTCCGGATCGTCACACAGGGAGAAGAAACTCTCTTCGTCGTTGGCTAGGAGATAAAACGCACTCTGGATTTCCTGCGCGATAGGGGACGAATCCTTTATTTCGGATTCGCCGTAATGGAACAGAAGGTCCTCCCTGTGGACCGGATCTACCATCTTTGAGTAGATTCCCCCACAGTCGGGACTTTCCAGGTTCGTTTCCCTTTGCAAGAAGACGTCAAACATTATGCGCCTCGTTCCTTGGCGGCGATGTCTTGTTCAAGCAACTTTATGGTCTGAGAGTTTGGCGTCAGGCCAATCCCGGTGAGGATTTCGTCGCGGAGGGTCTCCAGCGATTCCTTCTGGACTCCGAACAGGCCAGTAATCTTGCCTCTACGGATAATCTTGGTGGCAATGAGGTGGTCAAGGGCGAGTTCCTTTGTTCCACCGGCGGCACAGACAACTGGAACAAAGTTGCCGATTTGGCGTTCAAGTCGATTACCAAAGGATACGTCGAATTCCTTCTTCAAGACATCCTTGAGCGAGTCAAGTTTGGTCTTTACCCAGTCAGCCTTGCTCTTGCCGTCAGTACTGTTCTGTGCGTTGTCGAAAGCCTCTCTCAGGTCCGATGCAGCCCAGTGAGCGGCACCCTTTCCGACGCGGGTGTAGTTCGGCTTCTGTGTATTCTTGTCCATCACCATCACGTGGGCGCGGTCGTAAGTTTTGTCCGCAAATTCCATGGTCGTTTCGTCGTGGTTTGCGGTACCGATAAACCAAACGTTCGGCGGGACGACAATGCGTTCCTTGTTGAGGAAGAGAGGCCAGCGGTTCTTGTCTTCCATGATCTCGTTCGGAATGCCGGACAGCAAGTCGACCTCAAAACTGTCGCTCACTGAATTGGCCTGTTCCATTGCCGAAATGAAATCGGCAAAGTATTGTTCCGGGTGGGACAGGTTCATTTCATCAAGGATGAGGAAGAATAGACGATTCTTGAAGGCCGGCGTGGAGGCTGCGTACAGCCCCTTCGAGAACGGTTTCTCGTAGAATTTCTTTTCGAACGCATTATAGTAACCAAGTAGATCCTGGTTGTCGCGCCAGCCAGCCTGCACCGGAACGATGCAGCTGCATCTTTCCTGTCCCTTGAACGGCTGCGAACCGTCAAGATTGTCACCGACTATGGAGGAAAATGCCTGGGCAAGCTTAGTCTTGCCAGTGCCGCTGATACCCTGAAGCAGGATTAATCGGCTCATTGCGAGGCCACCGACAAACAACTGCAAGGTCTGCGGAGTATAGAAGAGGTTCGGCGTGTATTGGCTCAGCTGATAGCCGAGCGCATTGACGAATGTCTTCAGGTTTCCGTCAGCTTGCGAGAATCCATTGTACGGTGTCGAACAGCGAGCGTCGATGCCGCGGAACTCGGCGAAGATATCCTTGTTGTTATCCTTGGAGGTCAGTTCGTCCAGCTTGTTTTGCAGCTGGTTCTGAGCCTCAGCCAAAGCCTTGTTGTGAGTTTCGAGGGTCTTGTTCAGAGCCTTGAGACCATCGACATCGAAAACCTTCTTTCGCAACTGGAGAAGTTTTGCGTCAAGTTCGTTCTTCTCTACGGTCAAGGCTTCACATTCGTCCTTGTACTGCCGGACCTGCTCTTCGAGAGTCTGCTGGAACTCCGCACTGCCGACGTTCTGGACTTCCAGATTCAGCCTTGTCACCTCGGCTTTCAAACCCGAAATAATCTTGTTAATTTCCGAGGCTGAATGTCCACCGAGTTCTGCACGAATGTCGCTGAACTGGGAAATCTGCTCCTGCAAGGCAGCATTTCTTTTGTCTAGTCGGTCGTACTGTTTCTTGTAATCCGCTTCGTAGCTGCTCAGTATTCGGTCGTATTCCGCCCTCAGGTCAGCAACAGCATCTTCGTGTTCTTTAACAAGTCTGTCTTCGGTTTCCTTGAGTGCAGCCTTCTTGGCTTCGTAGGCGCCTAGTTCCAGACGGCATTGCTCCTGGTCCTTGACAAGTTGGTCGTGATCGGCATTGTACTGGTCACGTTTGGTTTTCAGGTCATCCCTGATAGCCTGGAGTTTTTCGTTGAGCTTATCCGCGGCATCCTGTTTCCAGATTGCTTCCTTGGCGATGAAACCGGCATCAGCCTCGGCTTCGCGCTTGGCGACATCAGCCTCTCTGGTATCGATGTTGCGTTCCCTGTCGCAGATGGATTCATCCCTTGCGTTCAAGCTGTTTTCGCGGTCTTGCAGGGATGTTTCACGATTGGATATGGACGTTTCACGATCGGACAAGGAAGACTCGCGGGTATCCAACGATTCCTTTCTTTCTTCCAGCTTGAATTCTTTGTCGTCCAAAGTACCCGAACGTTTGTCAAGTTCGGCATTCCTAGACTCAACAGAGCCTTTGGCCTGCTTGTATGCGGCGATGGCGTCCTTTAGATCGGCAAAAAGCTGGTTAAGGGTATTCTTATCGTCTTCCGGCAAGAACTCCTTTGTAGCATCCAAGGCTGTGGCATTTGCCAGGATTTCCTCGATTCTCGGCTGGTTCTCGGATTCGATATCCTTGGGTGCGGAGCCGACTACATCTTCAGCCTTCTTGGCGAAGATATCGTTTAACGAAGATACAGATATCGGCGGAGGAGGAAGCTTACCTTTCTTGCCATCTTTCTTCTTTTTGTTAGACATTAGTATACCTCGTTAATAATTTCAAGTTGCTTTTCCACGATACCGAAAAACTCGTCGTAGCTATATGGTAGTCTCTGCCTGTTGGCATGGTAATGCTGGTACGTATTTCTTATCTGAGCCATATCCAAGATAAACATCAAGGTTTCATTGAATACACCTTTGCTGGCCAGCTGGGTTATGAACCATGCGTCATTCTGGTTTGCATAGAAATAAGCCAATAGATGACGAAGTACCAGAGACTTTAGCGAAGCTGTATCAACTTCGACATCACGCCAAACTGATTTCGGCGTCAATAAACGCAGGGTATCAGCATCAAGGGACAGGTTCTTGCGTAATAAACCATTCTCCAATGCATTTTTGGGCCATAAACGTTTATTGGAAACGTCGTCCAGCAAAAGTCCAACGCCATCTGAAACAGGAATAACATCCCTTCCTCTCAGTATGCATTCATACAGTGACTGAAATCTAGATAGCAGAAGGTCGTCAATACGGTCTTCGTCCTTTGCATTTTCATCAACCTTGTCCTTCAGCGTCAGCAATCGGCATACCTCGTTGACCACGTCATCGGTCAAGTTCGGATACTTACTGCTAATCACGTCCACCAGTTCAAGAGGTATTTCGATTTCCTTCAAGCCGAGAGAAACGGCTATGCCTTCGTTATTTTCCATACACATCTTCAGTTCCCTAGTAAGGAAATCCATCGATATGCTTGTCGTTGGTTCAAGGAGATCGACGCATTCAAAGCCCTCGTCTTCGGCAAAGGTGTTCACCTTCACCAGCAGATAGTCTACGGAGCTTTCTTCCACGGACCGTCTCGTCACGGAAACAATCCTTTCTGGCTGTTCGATATATTCTGACTTGATTCCGTCATAGTCCGATATGGCAAGTTCGCTGTCGTTGTATTCGTATTCGTCCCACATCGTGTCGATGTCGTCCGCCGTGACGTCGGGAAGCTGGATATTTTCTGGAAAAATCATGTAGGGACTGATTGTGCTGGGCTTACCTTTTGTCCCGCCACAGATCTTCGGACGGCCCTTCTCGTTGATGTCGTAGTCAAGAGCAGTCAATGCGTTTCGATGAACCGGATGCGGAATCAGATGCCCCGTCACCATGGATTGCAGCACCGTCACCCTGGACCTTACAATTTCGACGACATCGGATGTCGCGTTTCCCTTCAAGTGCAACTTGTCTACGGTTTGTGACACGACCTTTTTCAGATCGTGATCCAGGATATGGCGGATAAGTCCCTCGTCCAGATTGGTAAGGTCGTGAAGTTCCTTGATTGATTTATCACCGACGGATAGGATCTTTACGATCAATTCGGAAAAGTAGTTCTTGGGGATTGCAGCCTTTTCAACCACGATGTCCCAGGCGATTACCGGAAGGGCGACGTAATGTCCCTTTGGCAGATAGTCAGAATTACAGAATAAGGCACCTATATTCATACTAGACCTCCGAATCCGCAAGGTCAATGAATGCGTTCAAGGCGGGTACATTCTCCTTCGCCTCGCCTGAGCTGAACATATTGCGGCTGCCGACAACTACAAGGAGTTTCTTCTGGCGGGAGAAAGCCACGTTGAGTCGGTTGTCCATGGTAAGGAAGCCGAATCCGGAGTGGCTGTTGTTCCTGACCACCGAGAAGAAGACTATGTCGAACTGCTTTCCCTGGAAAGCGTCGATTGAGCCGATTTCCAGTTGGTGACGGGCCACAGCATCGCTCAGCACGGGCGTTTCCTGGACCATCTTCTCGATGAGTCTTACCTGGGCGCTATAGGAGGCGATTACACCAATGGTTTCATTCGTCTCCTGAACGATTTCCTTCAGGCGCTCCACGATTCGTGAAGCCTCTGCTTCGTTCTGCTTGCTCTTTCGTCCGGATTCCTTTCCGTCCACATCCTCCCATATTGCACACTTGCTTTCGCCATTAAGCTTCTTGTAGCGGGATACGAAATGTTCGCAGTCAAGAGGATTCTTGCTGGTCAGGATTTCCTGCCCCTCTCCATAGAAATACTTGCTGACGAAATCGCCAAGCTTCTTGGGCATACGGTACTGCACATTCAACGTCACGGTTCGTTCGATGCCATCGTTTCTCTCGTTCTTGAGATAGTTCCAAAGAGATTCGAACAGAGACTGCTCCATGGACAGTTTCAGCTCTGCCAACTTTTCGGTCTCGCCTTCCATCTGTTCCAGGATGTTCTGCTCAACAAGTTGAGGGAGCTGTCTGTGGTCGCCGACCAGAATGACCTTCTTTCGGGCCAATGTCATGGGGATGAACAGGTCCAGGGGATTTGCACGAGCCGCTTCGTCTACAATCACGTAGTCAAAGCCGAAATTTTCGTTGCCTAGCATATTGATGAATGCGTCGCTCTTGGACTGCTGAGTCGTTGCCGCGAAGGTAACTGCATACTTCATCATTGCGTTACGGATGGACTTAAATTCTACGGATTCACGGTACTCCTTGAGTACCTGCATCATATGGATGTCGCTGTGTTTGACTCGTTCCTCGATGTTCGGGATCAATGTCTTGTCGATATAGTTCTGAAGCATCCGGAGTAGGGTCTTGTCCAATGACCCGATCGCCTCCGGGTTCACCTGGTTCACGCACTCGTTCCTTAGGTCGTGTAGCCATGTGTAGTCGGCCTGACTCGGTTCCGAGTCGGCAAAAGTCTTCAGTCGGTCGTATTCACGTTCCAGTGCAGGACAGACGATGGCGTCTCTTCGTAGATCATAGTACCGTAGTAGACGGGATATGTTGACCTTGCCGTCGTCCTGAAAGCTGGTGGGGGAAATGCGGATGCCCATGAGAAGTGAGTACAGGGTTTCGTCCTTCTTGCTGTCCGAGAATCTCCGTTTCCACTCCTGCAGGTTCTGGACCTCGTCCTGAGCCAGGAAATTTTCGTTCTCAGCAAGTTCCAGGACTTCCGAGAGAAGGGATCGGATCTCGTAGGCGGATTCGGCGTCTTTTGCACAACGCAGACTCCGCATCAGCTTTTCGTACTCCGCATATTCAGCATCGGCCTGGAGGGAGTCTATCTGCTTGTCGACGGCAGCGGCAGTCTCTGTCTGCCAGGCCTTCAGACCTTCAAAGACCTGTTCCCTGTCCTTCTTGGCGCCATAGAATCGAAATACCGGCAACCCCCAGATTTTGCTTCCGGAGGCGACATTGTCTACAGCCACATGCTGGAAGCTTGTCAGAAGAATGCTGGGTACAGACTTAGAATGCCTCGGATCGGCTGTCAGGAGGACGTTTTGGAGCGCACGGATGACACTCGTCTTGCCGGTGCCAGGAGGCCCCTGGACCAATGCGATATCCGGAGACGTAAGGCAAACCTTTAGTGCGCGGAGCTGGGCGTCATTTGGCTTGTTGTCGCCGAAAGCTTTGCGCAAACTCAATTCGCTTGGGATTCTGTTCTTGGGCAGCTGGGAGTCAAATGTGGGTACCGTGGTCTTGTTGAGCAAGTCCGTAATGGCTGGAATAGGTATGTTTCTGGACTTGATTGCGTCCAAAGCATCCTTTCTTCTCTTGGACTGGACTGCCCACGGTTTGAAATCAATCCTGATTTCGACGTCAGTAAGCCTTTCGTGCGGGAGCCTGTCCTCCCATTCCCAGGAAATAGTTCTCTGTTCGCTATTGAAGACAACATTCTTTACCTGCAACGGGTCCTTGACGGATGGGGAACTGACAGAGATTGAGTAGTCTTCCTTCAGTGCCTCATACACACCCTTGAAATTCTCGATGCTCTCGGAACTATTCTGGATATTGGCGCAGGTCTTTCCATCCTTCTTGAAAAAGCTATCTACGCGGAGTATGCCGGAGATTTCCTGTTGGCTCTTGAGGATGCCCTCGTCGGCGTCGTTGTAGCGCTGCCACAGGTTGATGATGGAATTCGGGTCGGAAGAACTCAAGGCCAGTTGAGCCTTGAATATCGGATTTGCCTCGACAGCGTTCTTTTCATCGACGAAGCGGATCTTTGCACAGCCTCGCTGTACGTTCATCGCTTTCTGCGGTGATTTCAGCAGACGTTCGACTACTAGATAGTCCGTCTGTCCGATCCTTTTTTCCACGACTTCAGCAAGCCAGTTTCTTCCCAACCAATAACCATCCTGGGAACCGTTTCCACCGACTACACGGAAGAACATGGATTCTTCATTGCCCAGATCGAATAGGAATTCAGTCTTCAACCAAGAAACCATCGTGTTAACGCTGGTGACCGGCAGGTTCTTGGGCAACCTCTCCATCAGTGAATCGGTCACTACGACATCCTGGACGATTTCGTCCGCACCCATGATGGTTTCACCGCCAAAAGTCCAGTTGATCAGCTCGACCTTGGTCTTTCCATTGACCGACTCGGCTGATTCGACGATGTAAAGCGAATCTGCATTGAAAGTCTCGTTTGTCGATTCCGGCCACAGAGCTATGTCCCGTGCACGGATATTGACAAAGGCGCCACTTGACGTGTATTCCAAGATGTCGAACTTTTTTAGCTGGATCGAATCTCCGTCAAAGACGATGTCAGTGTAGCAGGATTCGTTCGCGCAGGAACAGGCTATGTTGTAGAGTTCGCTGTTAACCATTGAGGCCTCCGCAGGTGAACCTTAGAACTCCCCGAGCCTTATTGCCTTCGCAGAAGGCGTACTCAGCAAACTGAAGGAAGTTGTCTTCCTTGTTTAGGACGGAAAGACCGATTGGGGTGTTGGGACGTAGAACGACCTTCTTTCCCGCACCAATGGCTTTGATTGACCATTCAACCGTAATGTCCTCGTCGCCAAGCTGCTTGATATAGACTTTCTTCGAATTGGCGTCCAGCCTCACTTCCAGTTGAAGCATCCTGTATTCGGAAATGGAAATTTCGACTTTCACGGGCGAGTCGACCGCAATAATTGGGGCGTCATACTGGCTGCAGGATAAGTCGTGTCGAATCATCTTGCGACAAACGACGAATGGCTCGATGGATTTCTCGTCGCAAAATGGACACTTGTCAACTCCCTTGTATTTCAGGTAAACAGAGCCGCAGGTCTTGTTGGCGCACTTTACAAACCGATACTCCCAGTTCTGGAACTCGGCGATCCACTCCTGGAGTACGGGGCGCGAACTCAGTGACGAGTCATTGCCAAATGCCTTCTGGAACAACTGCTGCAAGGCCGGGGATTCCATCACATCCTTGGGCAGAGCATGTGCGGCGGCATTGTTCTGGTCTTCGTCGATGAAGGGTAGTTCTCCTGCTTCGGCCTTACGCTCCAGCTGAGATAGTTCCATCGTCCCTGCGTCCATGACCATCTTGCCCTGGAAAGGCATTGCCTGTCGAAGGGTGTAGAAAGCAAGGACAGCATAGCTCCAGGAATCGGTAATGGAACTGTTCCTTGCCATTCCCTTGAGTATTTCCGGAGCGCCGTATCCTGGGTAATAGATGAACCCATCATAGTCCGCGGCAACCATCAGGTTGTCGCAGTCGATCAGCTGAACCTCGGTATATGCAGGGTCCTTCGAGATGAAGACGTTATTGGGATTCAGGTCGCCGTATACATAGCCGATAGAGTGGATGCCGTCCAGTATTTCGGCAATCTTTCGAAGGATGACGTACATCCGCTGGATACCACCCATTCGGCTTATATATGCCGTGGGGTCTTCGCCATTCTTGCGGAAGAGGGAATGGAGCGAAACCATGTCCTCCATCATTTCCATTACGTATCCATAGACGATGAATCCATCCTTGACTACGGGGGTGATTTCACTGAGGGGTTTTGCCAGATACTGCGGAAGGTCGCGACGACCCCTTAACGAACCATAGCGCCTATACTTTGCCTTGATGACGTCATCGGCACCTTCCTTGGCGATGCTGAGTTTGACAAGAAGGTTCTTTCTTTGCGTCGTGTAGACCGCACCCTGGCCACCTTCGCCAATGCATTCGACAAGCTTGAAGACTTCCGAGTTTTCAGTCCCTACTTGTGTGAGCAGCATCTTGTCCAGAATATCCTTCATCGAAATCATAATCTACCTATACTCAATGGCTACAATGGTCTTGTCGTCTAAGTGGTGTGGGGTCGGCCAGTTAATCAGTTCCTTGGTAAGTTCGTTCTCTCCACTGGACCGGGATTTTCCGAAAAATAGGTCGAACGTGGATACGAATTTCCCTTCTGCCTGTGGCAATATGTCCTCGCTTATCCCGTCGGTCATTATCAGCAACCTGTCTCCCGGAGAGGACAGGTCTACCTTGCTCTTTCTCCAGTACGGCTGAAGATTGCAATCTCCCATAGCGACAGTTTCGTTCCCGTAGCCACTCTTTCCCTCGGTGAACTTGCTGATTTCACCGTCGTGGCAAACTAGGGTCATTCCATCTCCCAGTTGCGCAGTCCACCCCTTGCCCTTGGGGTTCAGGATGGCAAGTTGGCAGGTGCAGCCACAGGTATCTACGCCTAGGCTTCTCACGCGGATCAGCCAGCGAGACTGTAGCAGTCTCAGGAGGTCGTCAATCTTGTTAGGTCTGTACTTGCTCCACTCAAGAAAGCATTCCGGAAACAACCCGCAGAGTATCTTCGCACCATAGTCACTATGTGAATGGGAACCAAGACCGTCACATACCATCACAAGCAGAAACTTGCCTACAAAACCGACAAAGGCGCAGTCCTGATTGGGCTTGTCATCCTTGACATGCCCCGGACCACGCACGGATGCGGTTAGGAGTTTCCACCGAAACTTGGCTAGAAGCTTGGAAAGCAACGACTAATCCTCGAAAAGTCCACCGTCGTCATCGGCCAGGATTTTCACGACCTCCCCGGCAGCAATTTCGCCCGGTCTGGCGGATTGGCTGGACTTGATGGCGGACATAGTCACGCACTTGAAGAACTTGCGAATTCCGTCGACTCCGGTTGCCTTGAATACCGGGATTTCCTTGTTGTCTACGAACTTTTCCAGCATAGAGTCGTCCGCATCGGCGCCAATGGACAACGCAAGACGGGTTGCCTTCTTGCCGCGTTCGCCGGAAAGAAGCTGCTTAAGCGGATTTTCCCATTCATCGTTGGGCATGCCGTCGGAGGCAAGTACAAGGAACGGGCGATATGCACGGGAAGGATATGATTCCCTGTGTTCAAGCATGTCGACGAGCTTAGTGAGGGCAAGGCCAAGGGGGGTGTTGCCGCTGGCCTGCATACCATTGATTGCGTCCAGCAAAGGTGCGCTGTCGGCAATTTCGCTTGCGGACTTGGGTTCAATGACCATTGTTGCCTTGTTATTGCCGAAAGACACCACTGAAACATAGATTTCAGCTTCCAGGCTGGAGGATGAAGCACCCTTGAATGACTTGATCATGTCAACAAGTGCATGCTTGAGCGAGTCGAGCTTTCCATCATCGGCCATACTGCCGCTATTATCAGCCAGAATAATGACCGGTAACGGACGAGCCTGGGTGCAAACAATACTATCAAATGCGCTCATATAATCTCCTTGTTTTATACTTAATATAACACATATTGTAAAAAAAACGCGACCGAGGTTGTATCATATATATATATATCGAGATAAAAGGAAAAATTGTCAAAAAAAATATATTGCAACCACTCCTTTTTTTGAACCTCAAAAAAAGACTATGGAATAAAAAAAGGAGCCTACCATGGCAAAGAAAAAGCCCTACATAAGGCAAAAAAAAGAAAGATACAGACGAGATTGAGCTTCTTTCAAATCGAAACATAATCGGAGCGATTTTTTTTGATTACGAGCATCGCAAACAGCGCCATCAAGATTCCGGTTACCAATGCCAGCGTAACACTTCATGTATTTTCCTTTTTGAAAGAAATCTTTATCCCAAAGCCCTTTCAATACGCGCTTCGCTCTCACTTCGAGCCCTTTCTAGACTATGAACGTAAATAAGAGTCGTATTGATATTGCTATGGCGAAGCAGCTGCTGAGTTTCCTCTAAAGAGCCACCATTAAGCAAATTGAGTGTCGCCGCAGTATGACGAAGGCTGTGGGCAGTCAGACGCGGACTATCCAAGCCAGCGCGGAGCAACGCAGTCTTTTCAATTCTGCTAACACTTCTTGTTGTCAGGCGTCCTCCATGATTACGATTTGCGCCACTAGAAAACAATGGTGACTCGGGAGCAACATGTCCTCGAGCAGCAAGATAGTCTCTAATAGCCTCCTCCGCTTTAGGCGTCACTTTCACAAATACGGATTTTTCCACTTTACCCTTGCCTTGAACATACAAAGCTAAATCGTCGCCCACCGTACGAAGATCTTCGACATTAGCCCTAGCAACTTCTATTGTTCTTAACCCCGTTGTTAAGGACAATCGGATTATCGCATAATCTCGTTTCTGTTCAACCGTTTCACGAGGCATGATTTCAAGAAGTCTGCGAGCTTGATTCGAGGTTAGATAATCCTTTTTAAACGAATGATCCAACTTACACCCTTTGACTCTCTGGGTGATATTCTTGTAAATACCTTCCTGATCCAACCACTGAAAAAACACCTTGACCGCAGTCAAATACAAACGCATCGTAGAAGGTTTCTTTCCCTCATCTTTCATCTTGTTTCTATAAGCCACAACATCACTTCTTGAAGGGGCTTTTATACCACAATCGGAAAGATACGCAAGAAATTGTTTAATTGCCTTTCTATATGTATCAGAACTTTTTGGAGCTATTTCCTGAAAAGCCAAGAACCTTTCATAAAGCAAACTAAAGTCAAGGCCTTGATAATCTACTACCGCACCACCTTGCGGCATGTTCACGTTATTGACGAGGCTAACGATAGGTTCCATAAGCCCCTCCCCTATGTCTAAATGAGTCTGCACACCACTTTCAACAAGAACAATCCTTGGTGTTCATCATAAATATATCTGGGAAATCGCACAAACTCAAGTGTTTTGAAAAACTTAAGAAAAACGACAGTATTGCTATTCGTCCTTAAACCACATTGTTTCTGCACAGCACTCGCTTAACGCTTCTTGCCAATCTTCAAAACGAACTAGTTTGAGCCAATGGCGCCTATCTGGTTCAAATCGATCACAACAGCAAGCCTGTGTGGAATCGCACCTAGAATGCGTGGCGAAACAATATATAGGTTGATTGCTGTTTTGACTTCTGTACTTATTATCTGTCATGTGCCTACACAGAAAACAACTTTTCACAGATGCTCCACCAGCGAAATAACCCACTGAGGCCTTATACAACATCGCATTGAAGATATTTGGATCGTCCCATTCCACGAACTCAACCTTTCTTTTGAACTCGTCTACATTTACCAATATGTAACTCAAGATTCCTGACTTTACCTGCTTAAAGAGTTCATACACCTGCGGGAGATGATTTTCCTTATACGCTTGAATACCTTCATCTTCACGTTGGACAATAAGAATGTATTCACAGTCTTCACATGCTCTGCAAGTTCTACTTGATGTAAAGTTGAAATACTTAACTCGGTCAAAATCACCTTTTAAAACATCGTCAACAAGGTATTGTGCCGCTTGAACGCCTTCAGGATACTGATTTCGTTCATTGAATTTAAATACCATATCAATCTTTAAGCGCTTTCGACCATTAGTCAAAACAAGCCCATTCGTTTCATCGACGTAAGGTAACGCCTCTGTCAAATCAATATTTTTATGAGCTTCATAGCAGGAGCAACCGGGTTGTTTAAGAAAAGGACACTCCTTGTCCGGGCATATATGCTTTATTGTGTACGGCAGCAATAGTTCGGTATTACTTTTGACGCTTCTCTGGTGCTCATCACGAAAGGCGATCCTAGCCTTTTCAACTTTTTCTGTACATGTAGGGGGAACAACTACCGGTTCCGATGGGGCATTGTAGAACTCTATTTGCGGATTATCCACATCCGCCATAGCCTCATCCGAAATAACATTTAAGTCTTCGTCAGATTGGAGCGAGAATTCAATTATAGGAACTCCGTAATTGATTTTCTCTTCCGAGCAAGGATGAGTTACAAAAATTTCTATAAACAGGGTTTCGCCAGCTTCATTTGTCAAGCGAATATCGGGTTTATAGATTTCATCCCATTCTTCCTCGACTGCCTGAGAATACCTGGGATAGAGTTCATACATTTCCACAACGGAATTACGGCAAGGTTCCGTCTGCCCATAGGGACAATCTGAAACATCACACACACTAGGGCGCCTAAATGCAACGGCCATGCGTGTTCCGTTTGCCTTATGCAGTTGGTACAGTTCCAGAAACTTGCGTTTTCCAAGCTTATGGAGATAAGTTTCTTGATTACATTGGCGTTCAGCATCGGAATTTTGATGAGCAAAATAATGCTCACGTACCTTCCCTAGCCCTGCTCGCATCGAACAACCACATCCAACACAGAAGAAATTGGTATTCTTTCGGATATCCGGAGTAACGTCCTCTATGTCATAGAGGACACCTTTATCATTCCTTGCATATCTATACTGCGCCATGCTAGTAAAGATATATTAGGCCCAATGTCAATAGATGACAATTTCATTTTTTCGTCAAAAAGAAAATTTGAAATTCTGTTGATAAGCAGACAAGGCTAAATCAGTAATTTCAGCCAACTTTTTCAAACACCCTCCAAGCAACAAGTGCTCATTCTCCAAAAGGGCTTTTCTACGACGTTTCACCTTCTTGCAGAAATTCAACAACCCCGATATATCCAAAGCATCCTTTTCCAAGTCATCTATGTCAGCATACGTTGTAAACGAATCATAGTCATCAAAATACTGTAGGGTCAACGCGGTTTCAAGAAAATCAATCCATGCATCCATCAAATCTTTTTTATCCAAAGTTCTAAAAGAACCATACATAAGTTGATTCAAGAAAAAGAACTTTTTCATCACTTCATTGGCTTCCTTCTCTCGATAATCTTGCTCTACCAAGGCCTCAAACTTGTTTTGACCATTATCGGTACATAAATCATTTTCCTCAGGGACATCTATATTAACCTTTTCAACCAAGCCCCAATCAGTTCCACGAAGTCTTTTTTCGATATACTTTTGTAACCACACATAATGGATTTTCTGATCCAAGTGAGTCACATAAACAAGAAACATCGGTATATTGAACAAATTGGCATATCCCAGTGTAGCCGTTTTAAACGAATAAAATTTACACAATCCATTCTTGGGTGAAAATTTTTTTTCAGCACCCTTTACTTGAAGTAGAACATACTGACCTTTAGGCCTTTGTTTTCCAGCATTTAGCGGATCGTTTTCAAACAGTTCTAAAGTCAAATCAATTCCATAATCACGTTCTTCTAAATTTCGGACAATCCATTTATCAGGAATTTTCGAAATTATTAGACGAAGAGCCTTCGTATCACTAATATGTTGAGCAGTTCTCTGCGGAAGCATTATTATTCTCCTTGCGCCAACCCTTTCAAGCGCATTTTCGTTGTACAGCCAAGAAACTATATCGTTTGCACGATATAGTTAGGTAAATTCGTGTAAACTTTTCGATTACAGTCTACTCCACCCCGAGAGCCTTGAATACGGCGTCCTCGGCCGTGCTATAGAAGATGAGATTGAAGCAGCCGACAAGTTCCGGTGGAACCGTTCCTAAATCGGCGGCAGAGGTGATTGGCAGCAGAACCTTCTTGGCACCACTATCCAAGCATACCTGGAGGGCATTTGCAAGGTTTTCCACCTTCATCAGGGTGCCGCTCATGCTAATTTCACCCAGCACAGCCATAGTGCCGATGGTCGGCTTGTCCAATGCAATGGAGCACAAGGCAATCAACGAAGGCAGAGCCAGCGTGGATGTCATTCCAATACCCTGAAGGTCCTGATAGTTGATGATATAATCCTTGGAGGTCGTGCTAATCGAGCCACTAATACGGTTGCCATTTGCCTTCAAGAAGTTAAACGCAGCACTAGAGGATTCCTTGGCATCGCGCTCGCTACCGAGACCCGTACGTTCAAACTTGCCATTGCCCGGAAGCATTTGACTCTCTAGGCGGAATACGCCCAGCATGCCCGATTTTCCTAGGCTAACCGTGTAAACCTGACCGGGATTGCAAACTCCATCGGGAATCAACTTTCCACCACCCTGCTCGGGCACGGACACATAATGTTCCTCAAAGGACTCATTATCGATGTAGGAGAAATTTACGTCATAGAATTCCATGCCACCCAGCTTCTTCAGCTGTTCCTTGACGCGGCGACGCATTTCCAAGGCGAATTTAAGGATTTCCTCTAGCTGTTCCTTGGAGAACTCTCCATCAGGGTAAATCAGTTTCAACAAGCCACCAACAGTTCTACGGACCGCAATGGTATCACGCTGGTTAAGGTTCTTGCCAAGATGGAAATAACGGTCCAAGGCATCCCCATACTGCTCTTTACGCAACTCGCGGACGAATGCGGCCAAATAGTCGGTAATGAAGCCGTAGTCCCCAGTGAAGTGTTCCGGACGGAACTTAGGGATTTCCCAACCAGGTACATAACAATGGATTCTATCCAAGAAAGCCGTATCAGTCCCCATTTCAGGCGGGAACGGATCAAACAGGCTGGATGTCTTAAGAAGAACGTCCACGCTTTGGTTGATATTGCCAACGAATACCATAGAAGCACTGGCGGCCTTCTCTTCCTTGCCACGGGCAAAAGAACCTGAAGCCATGTAGTCCTTCATGATCTGAACACCATCCTTGTCCTTGAAGTTGATTCCTGCAACTTCGTCAAAGGCGACACAGTCCCAAAGGCCAACAAGTCCCACGGTTTTACGACCCATATTGTAGAAGAGGTTTGCAACAGTGGTTTGACCACCAGACACAAGGATACTATTCGGTGAAATTTCCTTGTAAATATGGCTCTTACCGGTGCTTCTAGGGCCTAGTTCGCAAAGGTTATAGTTGTTCTCCACTAAAGGCAGCATACGAGCCATCAGGAGCCACTTTTCGCGATCCGTGAGGGAATCAGGCTCCATACCCGTGGAACGGAGCATAACATCGATCCATTCTTCCTTGGAGAACGCCTTACGCCCAGCCTTCAATTCGTCAATGTCGATTCGAGGCATCTGTATCGGAGTCACTTTGCGGATTCGGATAGGGGTCACCCCCTTTTCCTCTTCAACGAACTCATAGTCAAGCTGAACAATGCACCAAATTCCACCACAGAGCAGTCGGTCGTACTTTTCAGGATACTCGTCGGGAACAACAATCCCCTCCGCAGTGCTGAAGCCCAAGTTCGAAAACTCGGCAAAGTAGCAGTCATTTTTCGTATTGAGCGTAACCGAGAGTTTGTCAATTACAGTATAGGTTCCCTTGGTGCGAAGACGCGACTTAATTTTTTCCGCTTCATCAGGGCGCACGAAGTTATCAGCAAGGATTTTCTTAACCTGCTGAACCCCCTGTTCAATGATAGTCTCGTCATCGGAGCTACAATACTGACCTAGAAGGAACTCAAGGACATATACCGGAACGTTCGCCCCTTCCTTAATCTTCTTCGTAAGGTCCTTACGGACAATCTTACCCGCAAAGTTTTCACGGAGCTTCACCTTAATAGTTTCACGAACGTCACTCATACCATTACCTAATTAAGCAAAGAAGTTAAAGTCGTCTGTAGCAAAGGGTATATCGATTTGGAAGTTAATTCTGTTAACTTCTAGTCCCTTATCGTCTGCAATGACCAAATAATAATCATCCGTATTATTGTACTTGGCCTGTTTCAGTTTGAAATTGACCTTAAAGGGCTTAAGTTTTTCATCCTCGGTCTTCTTGTCTGCAACAATCTTCTGTTCCTCGCAAATTTTATTGCCAGCAGAATCCACGAAATAGACCTTATATTCAGCCTTTTCTCGATTGTCACATACCAGATTTTCCTGGAAGAAATCCAGCGTAAAGATCAAGTTGCTTACCTTGCGGCCAGTAGAAAGCAAATTGATTGACACAGGCTTAGTTTCGTACTTAGAACGATTATTCACCAGTTCCTTGTTTCCTCCACGCAAGAAATAGCATTCTACCACCGGAACAACCATTTCTTGGAGGCTGACGCCGCCATGTACAAAATTGCCGTCATTACCGCGCATCTTTATGCGGGTATTTTCACGAGGAGCAAAAGCCTCCATATCGTCATTATAGAGGAACTTGACCGGCATCAGATAATCCGGAGTCGCCCCTTTCTGCATAATGGCATAACGGCGTCCATATTCAACGTCCATGGAATTGTCGGAGGTTTTATCCACCTTTTCATCTTCAGAAAGTGCGCTACGGGTATATAGGAAGCCATGGTCCGCAGTAACAATGACACTAGGTGCAGTGAACATGTTGAAAATACGCTTCATCAAGTCCACAATTTCTTTAACGGCAACATCGCAGGCTACGGATATATCACCCTTATGACCTGCCTCGTCGATTGTATCGTGGTATACATACACAACTTCCATACCTTCCACAATCTGACGCAGGTCCGAACGGTTCATAGCTTTAAAGTCGTCAGCCTTCATGGCAACACTCTTGGCATTACCATTCTTTAGAACAGCATCTCTGTTGCCAGCGTCCGTAGACATTCCATCTGCAAGAACAGCCAAATGTTCAGTCTTATCAGAGCCCTTAACCTCTACAGTCAAATTGCTATGAGGAAGCAAAGCTGCCATACCGAACTTGGTAATGGTCGGGAAAACAGCCTGCATGTTGCTCATTTTCACCTTGCAGAGCGATTCCCTCTTTAACTGTTCTTCCAAGGATGTTGCAACACCATAACGTAGGGCGTCAGAGATAATTACAATGACTCGGCTCTTCGCTGAGGCCACATATCGATTATAGAAGTCGCACTGACGATCAATCCCGTCAATATACCCCAACTTGCCCAATTCCTCGGCAGCGGAATTGGTCCAGTTGGCACCTAATTCGCCCAAGAACCAATTCTTGTAAAGGTTCTCAACCTGATCCGCAACCTTCTTAAACAAATCGTCAAGATCGGCATTATAGGAATACTCCGCAAAATTCTTAAGGAAATTGCGGTAATAGGTATCCATCTTGTAATACTCTGTGGTATAGGCTTCCCAAATCTTCTTAGGCTCCACAATATGGAAGCCCGCAGCAGCATGAGCCTTATAGAACGCCTGCATATTGGACACCTGCAGCAAGCCCTCGTACATAGGGCGCCAGGAATCGTACCATACGCAGGTACGGCGTTTTTCAACGGCACGTCTGATAAGTTCTATATCCACGTTCTGGTCAGCCACGTCCACCATGATCTTGCCGAGAATAACCTCATCAATGCAGGGCAGACATTCTGTTCCCAGAATATCGTCAACATCCAGCTTTCGAAGGATATTGGTCAAGTCAGTAACCTTTTCGACCCGATCCGCAATTTCCTTCAACGATTCAATATCATCAGAATGCATCCATTCCGATACGATTTCATAGCAGGGCTGCTGATGCGGCTCGGATACATAGTTCTCCAAACCAGCCAAATTGTCTGGATCAATGGACTGGCTTGCAGCGGTAAGCAGGATATGGCAAGCAAGATGTTCCAGGTTCAAGTCCGTCTCGCTATAGCCTAGGTTAGCTATAACTCTCGCAAAGTCGTCATCAACCCCATATTTGGAGAACTCTGCAATAACATCGTTCTCGCCCACATTCAAACCGGCCATGAGAACCTTGCGAATGACATACTTTGCATTTGCAGAACGCATATTGCCAATAGCCGCCATTACAGCAAGGATTATCTTACTGGGGGAACCTAGGTCAAAACAATATCTTGTAATGCGGTCTCGGCGTTCCTTAGAACCAAAGAACTTTCGGTAACGCTTGACAATTTCACGTAAGGTCGGATTGTCTGCGATATGGAGTTCCTCCAT
Source organism: Fibrobacter sp. UWH6 (assembly GCF_900142465.1). Lineage (NCBI taxonomy): Bacteria > Pseudomonadati > Fibrobacterota > Fibrobacteria > Fibrobacterales > Fibrobacteraceae > Fibrobacter > Fibrobacter sp. UWH6. The sequence continues at coordinate 362,180 of NZ_FRAX01000001.1, read as the reverse complement.
CCATATCGACACCATATCGGCACGGAATTCTTCGCCATAAAGTTCGATATCCAGAAGCCAGTTATCGTCCGGATTGTCGTACGCAATCGGATTATAGAGCAGGATATTGCTATCCGGATCATCTACGGACAGGAGTTTTCTTACGGCAAAGTTGTTGTTGCCGGTCAGCTTGACCACCTTGGCGTTATCCAAGGAGAGCTCATCGACAGCGTCCTTGAATTCCCCATCGGCATCGTTCCACACGATAATACGACGGCGGTAGAACGTCGGCAGGGGCTGTGCAAACCTTTTATTCAACTCTAATACAATCTGCTCTATATCCATTTAAGACTCACGCATTAACTTGGGACATAACTTGGGACAATTTCTCGTAATCTTTCGTATTTTCTCGTAATTTTTCGTAATCTCTCGTAATTTTTACGAGGCAAAAACGCCTTTTTTGAGCAAAATTCAACAATTCTAGATAAAAAGTATCAAAAAAGCTCGTAAAAGTCTCATCTTTTTCTCGTAAAATTAACTTGGGACACGACTTGGGACAAGGCCTACTCGACTTGCTCAAAATGGGCCAAGAGCTCATAAGCCGAGTCCGTCAACTTATACTGCTGATTGCGGCTATTGGGCTTATCTGGGATCGTCATTTCAATCAAGCGGAGCGTCAACAGAGGCGTCAACATCTTATTCCTGAAACGGCTCCTATTGCTCTCATGGGCAGCATGCATAAGACTTACGATAGGCATAGCCCCTTCCATGGAGAAAACCAGTTCCGCCATACCAGCAATATCTTCAGAGGAAACCTTTCCTAGAATTTCAAGTTCAGTTTGACTAAACACCGGGATATATTTAGGTTCTTCACCACCACCAAAGTTACGGATGATAAGCAGATTATTAACCTGGAGCATGTACCCCTTTAAGCACTTCAACAGGCGCTCACGACTAAAGCCCTTACTTCTCAAATAAGCCTTGTAGAACTCCGGATGACACGGAATATCAATCAAGAAATAAGTTCTTTCATCATCAGTGTCTATGGCAGCCTTTCCAGAGCCATTCAACGCCAAACCGCGTTGGATAGTGGGAATACCCGTAGCACGACCTTCAGTCAGTTCCAATTCCTTTAAGAACTCACCCAATCTGCGATTTCGGTACCTACGAGACCTCAAAACCTTAGCTTCCTTGATAGCCTCCCTGGAGATAGACCGATCAGGTCCGGAATGACTCAAAATGCTAATCTTATCGGGTTCAATTGTTATTTCAACAGGCTCACGGTCCTTATAGTCTCTATGGAACAGGGCGTTAACCACAGCTTCTTCAAGAGCCTGATAAGGATAATTGAAATACCTTAAAGAGAGTTCACTATCCTTTTGCTTGACCACCGCCTCCTTGACCACATTGGTCTTAAGGTAGGTTAAGGTATCGGCAATCATCTTCGTGACCGGTCCCTCAATAGGCGACAGTTCAATGATATTATCTGGATTCTGTTCACGACCATCCGGGAAAATGACAATCTCAACCCTAGACACGGGGAAGAATTGCTGAGGATTTTCGCAAAACATCATTGCGGCAACATTCTTAATGGCCCTGTTTTCCACAGGTCCATCAAAAAGGTTCATTTGCTCTAAGATAGACTGCATATCCGACGGTTGAGATGCAGAAACCAACTTGCTGCCGACTTTGCGCAAGTAGTCATAAACAAGCACAGGAGAAATGTCCGTGAGCTTAACGGACGGGTTTCCTCGTTCATCGAAAGGAACGCGACTTGCCATATCGCGCAGTTCATCAAGAACCTCCCCCTTAGCCTCAATGGAGCTGGTTCCCGAGCGAACATAAAAGGCCTTTGGGCAGTTCTTACTAACGGTTACATGCGTCGGTATCTCGTACGGTCGATTCGCACCCGCTGGAGCCCATATTACAAAGACATTCTTCCCATCCACCTCTTCTACAGATGTTCGAGGAAGATAATAAGGATCAAACTTGTTATTGAAACCCGTCATGCTTTTTTGGATTTCATCCAATTCATCCAGCTGCACCCCTAATACAGGGCGTTCAGCAACGCCATTAACCTCTTTAACACCAACAAGGATATAGCCTCCTCCTAGGTTGTCAAGATCATTGGCAAAGGCACAGATGGAATGGTAAATCGCATCGGGATTCCAGCCTTCCTTGAATTCCACTCGGTTACTTTCCACCTTCTGTTTGCTCAGCAGGTTTTCTATGTCTATCATTAGTGCCATATACAACTCTACTTAATCTTTGCAAGAACGTCTTTGAATTTTTCGTAGTTGACCTTAACTCCATCGTCCAAATCGATGGAGATCATTTGGTCGGCCAGGTGATGGATTTTTTCTTCATAGGTATGAACCTCTTCCTTCTGTGCCATGAGCTTGGCAAGTTGCTTTTTAAGGCGAACCTGTTCACTGGAAGAAATAACCTCGTTCAGACGGGAGTTGATACCGTCAATAGCGGTATCATAGCGGCTCTGCTGCTCGTGAACATAATCGGTACGGATTCGTGCAATGGTATCGGATTGATAGCGGTGCATATAGATGAGGCACTTGAAGCCATTCTTTTTGCCGCTATCGAAAAGCCAGTAGATGGGGCGTTTACCAGAACCGGTTACCTGATAGGTATTGCAGTGATCCTTGAAGAAATCATTGAGGAAGTAACTGCGAATAATGTCGCGAGGCGTACCCTTGCCACCAAGAGCGTCAGCGATAAACTTTAGGTTATCCTCTAGTTGGTCTGCGCCATACGCAACTTTAATGAACTCAACAAAACGACCGACAATATCATCAGAGAAGTATTCATCGTCGCAAATAGGAATGATGTTATCGGGATCAGCCTCAAAGGATTTATACTCAGCGAGATTCCATTCACCACCAGCATAAATCAAGCCTTCCCTATCCAAGCTGTAGCGACCAAACATGCAGCCAACAGCATAGCTGATGAGGCTCTTGATGTCTCGTTCAAGATCAGCCTTACGAATAGTGACGTCCCTGTCTTCCACGTCTGGCGTCAACTCATCCCGAAGGCCATAGATGTCAATGAAGATGCGATTCAGCTCTTCTTCATTGGATTTGAGAGTATTAAAACGAGACTCACATTTTCGTTCCCAGCGTTCATAATTCCACAGGATAGAACCCAGCTTTGTCAAGCGGTCTTCCGCAAACTGAGACATAGCGTTTTCTGCCAGCTCATCGCGAGATGGAACCAAAGGGTGTTTATGAAAATCCCACGAAGTTTCGAAAGAATCCCAATCAGAACGGGAAAGCAAAACATTTTCTTCAACAAAACTATTTACATTGTCTTCTTCTGCAAATTTCACAGGCATCTTAGCAACAACGCCATTACTAAAATTGATTGTAGGATTTATTATGCGCAACAAATAATCAGCAACTTTTGAACATAAACATCCAAGTAACCAATTCAAATTGTTTTCTGCAAACATTGTTGAACCAGCAACATCAAATAAACAGCCTTGGTCAGACAACCGTGCTCCAAAATTTCCCGTGCTAATCCACGTCCATGTCAAACCTGTTCTAAAAGAATAATCAAGATTTCTCAAAGCAGAGCGCAATTTTCCTGATTTGTCGGTAAAATGCTTCAACGCATAACCATCATTATCCCAATCAATGACAAAATTATTGTTACCATACCATTTTCGGAAATCCCCGCCCTTTTGGTACGGGAACCATCGGCACCCAGAACCAACGGCATTTTGCGTATTTTTACAACCAAACCCTATTCTGTGATTGCCAACCTCAAACCACAACCTTAAAAATCTGTTATTATCAGCGGTTGCTATTCCCTGCTTTGGTTCAGCGACACTAATCATCTGCGGGAATGAAGAAAATGCGGTTAAAGTGCCTTCACCAACCCAAAAAGCAATCGGAGTTCCAGGAATTTCCTCATACCGAGACTGCTTCTGCAAAAAAAGATTTGTACGAGACAAAAATTGAGCAACCTTTTCTTCCCTATTATGGGTTAACAAGCGAAAATATTGACCAACATAATTCACCATCGATTGCTTTTCCAACACAAAAGATGCCGTCTGGACAATATCATTACCTATTTCATCAAAAGCCTTTATTCCTAAATGAAGCAGACTTTTTATCGTATGAGCCTCAACTAGCTTAGTACGTAAACGTTCATAACTACTCAAAAACATCCACGACTGCATAGTTATCATCGCTAAAAGGCCATTTGATTTAAGTAAATCAAATCCTTTTTCTATAAATACAGCGAATAAATCAGCTTTGCTATCAGGATACAAAGATTTAATGTATTCAGAAAGCACTGCAGCCATCCCATTCGCACCCATATATGGCGGGTTTGTTACAACAACATCATACTTCTGAGCCATTACTTCAGCAACTTGCACAAACGGCAAAAGAAGCGCAATCACAGGCAACTGATAGATGCTAGACTCATTCCTGATTTCTTCTATACGAGAATAAATTGCGTCAAAATCAACTTGATGTACATTTAAGATGGAGCCATATTCCTTCGCATCTTTCAAATCATTCACCAAAGAAGAAATCGACCTCTTTAGGGATTCATTCGTACCAACAAAATAATCAAGCATCGATCGATCAAGATCGTTGCTCTCCATTATGGAATAGACACGAGGCTGTACACCGCGGCTAAAGAAACGACTATCATACTGACGGGCCTTCATCATCACGGCAAAGTAAGCAAGCTGCGCAGCACGATCATCTATATCTAAGCCAAACAAGTTGTTCTTCACAATAAGCGATGCCGCATCTTTAGGATCATACCCATATGCCTGATAAATTTGCACCAGAACTTCGAACATATACACAACGATATGTCCACTACCCTCGCAAGGGTCAATGCAACGCAAATCCTGTGGTTTCAATTTCGCATATTCTGCTCGAATAGCAGCAAGCTGTTCCTTAACGGAATCTTCTTGTTCGGCTTCATCCAAATAGTATTTCCACTTAGGTTTCAAGACCTCTGCATGTTGAGGATGGCCTTCAAGCCAAAGGCGACCAAGGCTATTCTCCACCATATAGCGAACAATCCAATCGGGCGTAAACAGCTGTGTCGCAGCAGGTATCTTTTCCTTGGTAATCTTGATATTCTTTTCGAGGTCCTTAAATACCTGATCTTTGGGTTCCGTATTGTAATACTGATATAGCCAGCCAATAATCTGTACGGCATCCTTCCAATCCTCTTCAGGAATGTCTGTAACCAGCCTACCCACAGCACTGTTGGGTTCTAGCAAGTAATCGGGGAACAGCAATTCCGTATAATCAGCAATACGCTGAAACATTCCAGGAAGAACTTTATTCAACGCATTGCATTGGGTAATCACCAGGTACTTGAAGAGTTCTCCATCATTATCTTCATTCTTGAAGGCATAAACCTTGCTCTGGTCAAGACCATCTATTTCCAAGTTAATGGCTTCCGCCATAATCTGCGGTTTGAAATCACCTTTGTCATCACTGAATACGCGAACATGGCTAGGCAGGTAATCGTTTACCTCCATAAAGCGAAGGGCGCAGAAGCGATTGAACCAAGTATAGGCAACTTCTTCCATCACCTGCTCATAACCTTCTTTACGGATTTTCGCAATCAATGCGGCACGCTGCAGCTTCTCAGACTCGGAAAGCACCTTGCCATTCACGGTAGGAACATTAGCTGCTGAATCACTATCGGCATCAATGCCATACTGCAAAGCCTTCTGACTCACTCGAGAGATGAGTTCTCTGCGAGCCCACACAGCATAATTCTTGATTGCGTTCTTATCCATAGCTATACCAAATCCGTTACTTGTTCAATGCAGAAATATCAAAGCCAGTAGCCTTAAGTTGGTCAATCAAAGCCTGCTGTTCCGCAGTCACAGAAAGCTGCGCAACAGCACCTCCAGCGGCATAGTCCTTACGCCAACCATCAAGGATTGAGACTACACTTTCGGCTACAGCAACATCACGTTCAATGATGGAGTCAAGGCCCCAAACCTCCAAGGACTCATTTTCACCAATAGCTTTGGTTACAGCCACTTTGGATTCCTTGTACAAGTCCTTTTTCTTGGTGAAGTAGTTGTTACCGGCCTCAATGTTCAACTTCTTTTCGAAGGGGACCTTATTTCCAAGGTGTTCGATTTTTTCCTTAACTTCCTCGTCAGGATTATTCGGGAAATAGCCTTTCTGCCACTTCTGCGGCAAAATGTGTTCAATTTCCCATTTGGAAGGCAGAAGAGTATCCTGCTCATCATAGGCAAGAAGCTTCAGCAACATACGCACAGCATTGCTATGGGGCGTCTTAGACTGTTTACGAAGATCATCATTAGAGAATACGTTGAAGTCAAACGTCGGCTTATCACTGGATATGATTGCAGTATTAAGCTTCAAAATACCCGTCTTAACCGAGTTAATGGTATGGGTTTCCAAATACTTCGGCAACAGTTCTACAATCATCTTGCGGATAAACAACAAGAACTTCGCTGCAAAGTCATCGCTACCACGGTATTTGAGGTAGTAGGTCACCACTGGATACTTCCAAAATTCATTGGGGTAAGAAGACAGAACGTCCAAGGCTTTGAGCACGCCCATATCGGAACTCCAAGCTTCACCCTCAACGACAGCCTGAGAATTGACCACTTGGAACAAGCCCAATACGGCCTTGAGGTTACTCATCAAGTCTTGCTTATGGAGCCTATCCTTCTTTTCCTCGAGATAATATCTACGAACACCCGGCGTGGTCGTGTCTACATCAGACTCCAACGCACGTAAATAGAACATATAGTAGTAGAACAAGCGCTGAATACTCTCGCCAGCCTCTTCGGCATCCTTGGAAAGTTCCTTCCAAGACTTGATAAAGGCCTCCTTCTTTTCCGCATCAGGCAAGCGATTGTAAATCTGAGCCTTGAAGATATCAGCATCAGACAGAGGACGGCCTCGGTCATTCAACGTCGTAAATATGGTGAGAGCAGTCTCCTGAGTATCAGCCGTTATAGGCATCACGATGACCTGATTCAGCAAAGCGTAGATGAAGTCATATACCTGAAGAGCATCATCCTTAGAGGCCTTTTCATACAGTTCTACAAACTGATTGTAATTCTTGGAATACTTGTCCGTTGCGCCTTCGGGTGCGACACCAGTCCGCAGAATCGTATGGAGGGACTCTCGATCCTTGTCGCTGATAACCTTGGATTCCAGCAAAATAGCACTGAAGTCTATCTTGCCATTCAACTTGTTCTTCAGCCAAAGTGTCGGCTCAATTTCGTTCCTAAAGTTGGCCGCATTTTCGTCAGAAGAAGCCTGCAACTTGGTGTAGATAGCACGAAGCAGTAACGTGAGGGAGGTTATGCGCTGCTGACCATCAATAATTTCCTGCTTGCCATCCTTGATGTATGACACCACACAACCAAGGAAATAGGTTGCTTCACGGGTCGATCCACCACGAGTCTTGGCAAAGTTCCATACGTCGTTAAACAAGGTATCCACTTCATCAGAGGTCCAGTCATAAGGGCGCTGGTAATCAGGTATAAGGAACTGCTTTTCCTTACCCGTTTCAAGGAAGGCCTTTACACACTGTTTGTTAACGTTAATTGATGTATCTGACATAACTCCTCCTTAATTCAGTTCAATACCGTCGTTACCCTTCAGCAAGTTCAACATCTGCTTACGGATTTCTTCTACGTAAGCATTCACCTCAGACTCTGTTTCCAAATGTTTCGGGCGGAACACCTGCATGCGAGACACCTTCACATACTTCTTGGGCGCAGACTTCGGCTGTTCTGGGGAACAGGGAACATCCGGAGCGGGAATAGGTTCTGCGGTCTGCCTAAGAGCATCCTCGATACGCAGGCAAAAACCATCCACCTTACTTGATATTTGAGGAAGGAGGGCGTCCAGAAGAGCCAAATTAGCCAACTTATCCGCGTATTCCTTCTTAGCTTCCAGGAAGTTATAGGCTTCGTTTACCAAATAGGCAACCTTGCCACTTTCCTCGGCGCCAGCAGCCTGCTTCACAAGTTCCCTACTTTGAGCTATAGAATTTATCACAGCACTACGCTTGGCCTTCAACATCTCGCTATGTAGAGTCTTAAGCCTGGAAATCAATTCGTTAAGTTCGGGAATACGGCCATAGCAGTAAGGTTCCCCTGCAGGGATTTCAATAATGCTATTGAGTTCTTCCAGTGCTCTACGGGCCTCGTTATTTTCATTGATGTATTCCTGGTCATTCTTAAGGTCCTGAGCCAACTTGACCGCAGAATCGAATAGAGAATACTGGGTTGTCAAGAAATTGCTGACCCGCTCCATTCGCTCGCGGCTATCAAGAAGTTCGTCCTGTTTTTCAAGGAGACGGTCTACCAGGGCAATGTTATCGGACTTCTGGGATGTAATGTTCTCCATCAGTTCAATAGCCTTGCAAACAATTCCAAAATCCGGATAGGAACGACCGGTGTAACGAGCCTTGTACTGAGCGTAATTGTTGCGTTGGAGATCCAGGTTATCAAGAATGAACTTTACAAGACCATCTTCATCGGTGGGGACAGACATTGCATGCAGGTATTCACGAAGGAAGCTAACTGCATTTTTCATCTTCATCGAGGACACCGATAGACGCTTGCTAACAATCGTCTTGCCGGTTTCGCTTTTGCGACGGAGCATATCAAGCATTTTGGCGTCATTAGGCTGTACAGTATTCCCAGCATACTTGATGGTAACCTTCTGCTTGTAAATCAAGTAGGCAACAATGCCGGCAATATCAATTTCGCGCCAGCCGTAGGGTTTCTCACCATAACGACGATGCAGGTCAGCCATGGACGTAGTAGCCTTCATACGGTCCTGCATGTCAAGGTATTCCTCAACCTTGGTCATTGCCTCCACATTGGGTTCAGTACCGTCAAAGGAAGGAGCTTCCCCGTTTAGAATCGATACAATATCCAAATCAGATTCGTAATTACGGGTTACCATGCCGAGATTCTTGTAGATGTGGGCAACAAGGACTTCCAGGGCCTGGTTCAGCCTCTTGCGAGCGTCCCCAGAACAATCAATCTTATTACCGTCAACATAGTAGACAGCACCCTCAATGGCCTTTGTGAGGAGTTCCTGGGCGTTTGCCTCAAGAGATCCAGCGTTGTCTATCTGACCGCGAATAATATCCTGCACCAGCTTGGAGGACTGGGCTACATTACGCTGCTTCACGTACTTGCGAATTTTCATAGCACGTTCAAGCTGTTCGTAATACTTGACGTCAGGCAAAACAACAATGGCTCGGCCAACGGAGTTGTTCATCAAGATGGCATCGCGCTTATCCGCAGGATCCGTGGCAGCAGTCAAAATTTGCAAAATCATGCCACCCGAGCCACCAGAAATAGTCTGATTATCGACTATGCGGTCAAAGTCAAAATCGTACTTGCCATTTCCGTAACGGAACTTCCTGATATCGTAAATCTGGTCAAAAATAATCGAGCCAATTTTAGAAACCACATCGGAAGTATCGACTACAGTGTCATTTTCAATGGCACGCTGAATTTCCTGCTCTTCATTGGTAAGGAAGTTGTATATCTCACCATTGCGGCCAATGTAATTCTGAGAAAGAAGCCTATCCAAGCTGTGCTGGATTTCTTCTCGCTTGCTAATCTTATCCAACTGGATATTGTCGGCCATAAGGACAATGATATTATCCAGATTAGCCTTAATATCATCTACGTATCGAATCAAGTAGAGCAATTTGAGGACATCAACATCCTGAATCTCAATACCGTTTCCATTTTCAGCAGCTTCCCTACAGCGTTCGATTACTCGGCGAATATCGCTGTTGAGGAAGGAGCAAACCGTGTCATAAAACAGATAGAAGGGCGCCAGGGCAAACTCATTCTTCTCCTGGATCTTCACAGCAGCTTCCTGGAAGCCCGAAAGCATGGAACGTTCACCACCAGCCAAATGAGTGCCGGAGTTTCCATGCTTACGAATTTCGCCAAAGACCTTCTGCAAAAGACGGAACTGATAAGGGACAAAGGGGAAGTTGCGGGTAAAGTCCTCCGCACCAACATACCCCTTGATATCAAGTACGCAGTCCTTAAAAGTAAACAGGTTTCGAAGAACGGAGTCATTTGTCTCATAGACCTGGCGAAGAGCATCTGCTGCTTCGTCCTTCTTCTTTAGAATACGTTCCTGGATAACTTCGTCAGCAGCACTAGAGGACAGAGACAAACGTGTCTTGAAACGAGCCTGAATTCGGGAGAATTCGTTCACTCGGGCCTTGATAATCTCGTCAATAGCTTCCTGACCGGTACAAACCACCCAGACCTTGCCTTGGCACTTACTACCAATTTCTTCAACCACAGACTGAAGATTCAAGAGAAGATCCGTATCGGCACCCACATACTGACCGACTTCATCCACCATGAATAGAAGACGATAGTCCTTGGGCTTCTTGGATACGAACTTGCTTATCTCACTTACCAACTGCTTGATGGAGGTCTCCACATTTGCCTCGCCATCAATCCACTTGTAAGCATCCTCCTCGGTCATGTCAAGAACCTGGGACATAGCAGTTGCCACCGCCGCAGGGGAAAAGTCCAGCGCAGTAGCACGGAGGTCAAACCAATCCCTATTTGTCGCCGCACGGAAGGCGTCATGGAAAGCCTGGGTTTTGCCCTCAGATTCAAGATGCTGTTCCAGTCGGGCAACCTTGAGATCTTCCCCATAGAAGCCCCGGAAGTTGTAAAACACCTTGGCAAAGACCTTGAGGACGGCGGTTTTATCCTTTGACGCGAAGCCTTCAATGTCAATGTTAAAGAGAATTGTATCCGTAGGTGCCTTGGTTGACTTATCTACGTTCATGAAGGAGCCTGCATCGGCCCACTTTTCACGGAACACCTCTACAGCCTTTGTACCTCCAAATTCGCAATTTGCCAAAATGAAGGAAAGCATCTTGAGGAAATGAGATTTACCAGATCCAAAGAAGCCGGAAATCCATACGCCGACATCGTCTGTCGGCGAGTCAAAGGCATCTGCGTAGGCGCTAAAGAAATCCGAAAAGTGCCTGCGGAGCTCGCGGGTCACGACGTATTCGCTCATTTCCTGGGCAAGAACGGAATCGGTAGTTTCGCCCACCTTGACAACACCACCAATTTTGCGGTTAATGTCATCACGGAACATACTTCTAATGATCATAGCCATCGTGACCTACCTTAGATAATGTTAAAAGCTCGGTAATAGGAGTTAGGAATCAGCTTGTCAAACAACTTCAAGCTTCGACCGTCGAACTTACCCGGATACATAACGACCACCGGGATATCGGAAAATTCAGGCTGGATAGCCTCCAGCAGGGAATGCATGCGCATGTACGGGTAAACCTCCCCTACACCAGTCAAAAGCAACACATCACCCAGTTTATGATCCGGGTACTGCATTTTGGCCACAAAGGACTTATTGTTGGCAGCACGCTGCAACACTTTCAGCATGTGCTCGCGTCCACGCTTAATTTCAACATCAGGGGCTCCCGCCGTAATTGCAAAGTCATCGCAAATAGAAAGGAAAATCCTGTACAGGTTGCATTCTTTCAGATTGCATTTAGAAGCCAAGGATGCGTCAGACAAAGCCTGAGATACAAAATGGCGGACGACCATTTCATCTTTCGGGTCATAGCAGAATATGTTGATATTAACCTCATTGGCGAGGCCATGGCCCTGTAGAAAGTCCGCATTTTGGAATTTCTTACGAAGTTTATCCAGTCGTTCAGTGATATCACCTTTCATTGCAAACCTACACAAAGCAGTTAAAAGCGGATAAATATGTCATGTCACCGGCAGCACGTATAACATTCTCTACGGACGGGTAAATTGTCACAGGCTCGATGCTTGAGGCTTTTAATCCGGACAAATAGCCAGTTTCCATCAACGTCCTCACCAGAACGCGACGAACTTCCCTCGTGGTAGACTCGCTCCATTCAGCAACCGACTCGTTCTGCTCCCTTAATCGGGTCAAGAAATTGTGAGCCTCACTAGGCCCCCAGGACAGGTCCATCGTGCGGAACTTCTCTCCAACCACCGTGACCATAAAGTCCAAAACCAACCGATATTGCCGCATCAAAGCATACAGACAAGCCTGTTTAGCCTCATCCACAAGACCAGAGGCGATAATCGGGACCAGTGCCGCATCAGGCAAGAATCCTATACGAGCTAGGCAAGCCTTCGCCATACGCTGTGAGGAGCGTTCCGTCGGATACTGGAACAGGTTCTGCTTAGCAATCGTTTCAACAATGCTGGATCGGTCCATTCCAGTCTCCAAAAGGCGACTCACTGTACGCATTTCGTAGAACAGGAAAGGCTCTCTAGTCAAAGAGGATTTATACAGAACTTCAGGCATCAACAAAAACCTCCCCTAGAGCGAGGGGAACATGCCACAAAAGGGCTTACCACAGTGGTAGCCCCGGCACAATTCGCAGGTGCGACAAACAGCGTACTAAACATCAATGTACCATAAGCAATATAACTAAAAAGATTTCCATGCAAGTCTCGTCTTTTTTGATATCAACAGATGCTCGACGTTTTGTCAAATAAAAGCATAGCAAAAGGCGTTCGAGAGCCACGATACGCACGAGGCAACGACCTAGCCCACACAAGAGTAGGGCCCCCGAGAGTCGAGGTAAGCTAGTTCTCGGAGAACTCCTTGTAGCGTTTGTAGAGCAAGTGGCACTTCAGCATACTCGTGCAAGTTTCAGTGGAGCCATCAAACGCCTTCGCCTGACGGTCGCAGGGGCCACCGTTTTCCTTGGCAAAGGGGCAACGATTAGAGTCAGAAATGAAGTGGCCGACCATAGCCTCAAAGGCTTCGGCAGGCTTCATAGATGCGTAATCGGGCTCAGGCTCGGGCTCGGCGTCATCGCATTCCTTTTCGTACTCCCAATCCTCTTCGACATCGCTCTTGGGGATATCGAAGTCCCCGAGCCACTTGCCGACAGTCTCGGCCTTGAAGCGATCGATTTCGTCCCAGTCGCTGCGAACGATGTAAATCAGGTATCGGAACTCCTGATAGAACTCGTGGTCGGTCTCCTCAAAGAACTCCTCGTAGGAACACCCGAGTCCGTCAACGTATCCGTTTGCATTCAGTTCCTCGAAGAAGGCTTCGTCAATCGGGTCCTCGAAATGCTTGTCGTAAGTGCTGGCTGAGGTCTTGTACATATTCGGGATGCCGTCGCACTCTGCAAGGGAAAGGAACAAGGCTCCCCCAGCCTCCGACTGCAACTCCACCTCGGCAACGACCACGCTGGGGCCAGGTCCACAAGGACCTACACCACCATCGACGACACCACACTTCACATCCTTAATCAGATATCTAGCCATTGTAACCTCCATTTGGTTTCCTACGAATATATATCGTACCCGATGCCAAAAGTTGTCAATCAACAAAAAGTTATTCTTCCGCCCATCCGTACTGTTCTTCGCGCAAGTAGCCAAAGGACCTGACGAGCCTCACCACTCGGGAGGCCATCTCCACCACGGCAGCACCATCCTCCGACTCGGGAAGCATATAGCCCTTGCAAGTCTTGGACAAGAACTTTATCTCATAGGTGGCCCCATCAAGGATATCCCAGCACTCGGCCTGAGCAGGCAACGCCATAACCTCGGTTCTATGCACCAAGAGATAGGCCTTGACCTTCTGCCCCATCTCTCGGCACGTACCCAAAAGGCGGTAGGCAGGAAACCCAAAGGAAATCCTAGGCTCGGGTGAAGAGCTCGTGACCTCGTAGAGTCTACCATCTGTATAGAGCAGAACGCCCGAGTTACTCCCGAAGTAGCCGCCATCATTACGAGACTCGTAGATAGTCCGACCTCGGGGTTTCTCGTAGACAAGGGACTCATCGTAGGTAACCTCGTATGTTCTAGCGACCATCGCCTTTTCGTTCACCGAGACCTCGGGGTACTCGGAGATATAACGAGCAAGGAAAGCCTGAAACGTATAGGGGTCCCACTTGGAGATGTAGGCACACACGAATGAGAGGAACTCGCGGGGAGTCCCGAGGTCGCTCTTGCAGGCGTGTAGTTCAGCCATCCACACACGAGCCTTGTACTCGTCACGGAACGGACATTCGTCCTCTCCGTGGTAATGCAAGCAGAACTGTGTATCGACAACGTTGTTATCCATAATCACCTCCGAGTATTCTACGAGTCGTAGGTATAATATACTTCGGGAGTCGTATCCCGAAGTCGCTTAACGAGCGACATTTGCTGCAACTTTCCAAAGTATCAGCAACGCGAAAGCCCCGGGAACTTCCGTGGGGAACGCGTAAGTCCGGGAACGGGAAACGCTCCCGATGCACGGACCCGTAATCCCGCGGGGAACGCGGAGTACTCCAATCCCCGGAACAAAGGCTTCATCGTAAGAAACGCTCCGCGTGAACGCGGAACCAAGAGCCTCCGTTTACAAAGCAGGTCCAGGATAACTCAGTCCCGAAAGCGTTCACACACGAATCTCCCTTAAAGACGAAAAAGGGTTATGGCTCCGGCCCGCCGCGCCCCGGCATATATTCCGATTTATACGCCTTTCTATGCACTCAAAACAACCAATACAAGCCGTGATCCCTTATAACACAAGGGCTCATAAGCGGCACCCCTCCTCCTTGCGTTCTAAAGTCAGATTGCAATTTCCTAGAAAAAAGCCCTTTTCATGCAGATTTTAGCGGATACTAATAACGAGAAGAATAGCCTATTCTCGCAGAAAATCGGATTATTTCGCCAAATTTGCAATCTGGCAAATCTCATATTCTAGGATCGTGAAGCGGAACGTGAAACGGAACGCGAAGCGCGGGAACGGAACACGCCCGGAAAATCACGAGGCACGTAGCTCACGGAAAGCAACTACCATTTTTCCTTCATTTCATTAGGCCTTATAGAACCTTCGTCATCCGGCTCTTTTCCTTGAAGGATTTCTTCAACAAATGCCATCGATAAAACCAAATTCCGCAACGGGAACAAATCACGAATACTGTATAAGCGTTCTCCATTTTCGGAGATTTTGTATTCTAGCAATCCCTCGTTACAGCAATCATCTAAGAACAGCGAAGTAACAGAAGGAATTACACCTTGTGCCTCAACAGCATTCACGAACCCTCCTTCTGGATCTTCGTTCCTCAACAGAGATTTTGCTGACACAATGTTTTCCTTAAGGAGCATCCTTGTCCGTTCTTTTTCGACACCAGACAAAGGCGTCTTATTGAATAGCAATCGATTAACGGACAACTCTATTTGTTGCAAATAGGCTCCTAGCCCACGCACATTTTCAGACTCTCTTTGAAACATTCCGCAAGTCCACTCGTATACAATCTGCGGATTTAACACATTGAGGCGATTAAAAAATTCCCCTCCCGTTTTATAGTCAGAGCCAACATACACAGCTTTCTTGAAGGACGCCATTAATTTTTTAACGTAACCGCAAGCACGATTTTCAGTCTGTTTGTACACAGTCAACTGGGAGGAAATAAATCTTCTGTAGGCTCGTTTGGCGTCAACGGCATCCTTTTCCTCATTGTTAAATAGTCGTAAAGCTTTCTTTCTTGCCTCTGTGAGTGCATTCTTATTTAGCCGTCCATTGAAAACAGACTTACTACCGACAACTCTAAGTGTCTCTATTCCGTTACCTAAAGAATAAGGGGCAACAACGATATTCTCTAAAAAGAAGTCGTGATAGTTTACTATTGGGAGATTTGTGGACTCCTTTTCATAGACAATCAGCCCCAAAATTTTTAGCAGGTGAAAAAGATATTCGTGAGGTTCTTTTCCAATCACAAACCCTTCGCGATCTACACCAAAAAAATCAAACAGGAGACAATTTTCATAAACGGAGGATACAGCCTCGAAACGGGGCAACTTAAAACGCCGGACATATTCAAAACGTCTTCCTGGATTGAGTTCAAGGAACAGGGTCAAATCCTTGGCATCATAAAAGCCAAGTTCGATCACTTTGAAAGACAATCCCTGCATACAACCCTCAAAAAAGTTTAAACATTTTGGGAAAATACCCCCGGGGGCATTTCCTAAATAAATATACCCGTTTTTTTTCAAAACTGTCTTTTTTAATTCAAAATCATCTTTTCTACGTAAAAAGCAATGTTTTTTGCTACAAACAGCTCTTTTTCAAAGCTGTTTTTTCCGTCTCCAAAACAAGGTACATTTGTTTCCATCGAGTTAATTCAACGGGAAAACGAGATGCAATTCACCTCAAAAGACTTTGATGCCTCCTTCTGGAAGGAACTGCAAAAGATTGTTCTTCAAGTTTTGCAGGATCACCTAAACAAGAAGGATTCACCCGAAGTCCTTGATGTCGAGGGAGCGGCTCTGTACACAAAGCTTTCAAAACGTACTCTGTATCGAATGGCTTCGAGCCACGAAATTGCCTCCGTCAAACTGAGAAACCGACTCGCATTCAAGAAGGATGATCTGGATCAGTACATAAACTCAGTCAGACGAAAGTCAGACTACGAATTGTACCAATCCAGTTAGCCCTCATTTCAAACACCCACAAAAAACAACCTGCCAACAAAGCAGGGGTTTCTAGCCATACACCATAAAAAAGAGACTTTTATGTCATCTGATATCCAACATGACTATTTCATTTGCGACAAAGGAATCTGGATGCAAATCGATTTTTTTCTTAACACAAATAATAATTTCATTCTTTCGTTTACAGTCACCCCCGATAAAAGTGCCCGCATAACTGCAGAAATTATAGCCGAATTTAGCATTAGGAAATACAAAATTGAATCGCTTCTGCCATACGCAATCCCACAGGCAGAGCCCACAAAACGCTGTGTTTTTGTAGTTGTATTTGAAAATTTCAATGATGCGCTTAAATACATGTTCCGTCTATATGCAGATAACGGGGAATTCAAAAACAAACGTTTCTGTTTCATTTTCATCTACAGTTCCATCAATTCCTCTAATGTAGGCCCCTGGTTAAATTATAAATATAGCGGTGCCAGATTCTGCTCCGACATGCTATTCTTTAGTATTGAAGAAATCAGGACACAAGAGCGTCTTCAAAAAAGACTTGATGACCTGCCTCCATATACGAGCATCAATCTCCTCAACAAAAACGGGTCAAAAGTTCTTTCAAAAGAAATAATCTCTGAAAACGTTATAGAGACCGGCTTTTTTTTTTGAGAATATCATATAGCACAAGGCCAATATTTATCCTCTCGCGACTACACTCAAATGCCGAAGACTTCCCGAAAATTGAAAAAAATGAAGAAAGCAAAAACGGAACCACCGCTGGGTTTTCTTGTTATTCGAAAAAATGGGAAGAATTCGGCATTCAACGTTCACAAAATACCAAACTACGAAACGCTCAAAACCCTATTTAAGACACCTCTTGTAGGAGACAAGGAAAAAGCGCCCCTATTCCAAATTGGATTCTGCCAATGCAACAAGTGGAAGAGCCAAGATAAGGATACCATGACCGCCATAACCTTCGTCATTATCGACTACGACGACGGCGTAAAAATTCAAACCGTTAGGAACTTCTTTAAGAATTACGACTACTTCCTTTTCACCACTTTCAAGCACTCCTTTACCAATCCTAGATTAAGAGTGGTTCTAAGGCTAGACGCCCCAATTCCGGCCGTCCAGCGCACTCGCGCATTTGAGAAAAACGCAGAATCAACATTCACAATTGAAGGAATTAAGCCAGACTGTTCTTGCTTCCGAAATCATCAATTCCAATACATGCCCGTGGTCAAGGACAAGTATGGGTTAAAACTATTCAAATTCATAGACAACCCCACTGGGATACCATACCCTACAGCACACCTCCTGAACGATGTAGTTCCCGCAGTCCCACCAATAAACATTCACGAGCTCGAAAAGGAAACCTTCCAAACCCAAAGCAGCATTGCATGTGAGCTGATAACAGTCGCAGAAAAAGAAATAAAGGTTGCAGAAAATAGGATCCTAAATAACATCTCCGCCTTCCGGGGTCAACCTGTTGAAGACGAAATTCTCAAAAATTTCAAAGCCTATACATCCAAAAAGATTAGCTTGACCTTTGATAAGTGGCTATCCGAGCCCTTCGCAAATAAATTCGACGCCATTATTAAGTTAGGTCCCCTTGTACTCCGCCATATCCACGAGAAAAAGGACTACAGGTACGCCAACTACTACTGGCAGGAAAAATATCATGAGCCCCTAGAAGGAAAATGGCGAAAAAAACTTGATGACTGGCTTAACCTTCTCGCCGCAAAAAAGAGACTTCAATGAGTAACCTAACAATCGTAGCGATCCTTATCGAACGTCCTACACCATATCAAGACAAGTACGCCCAAAGGCAATACATCGACTGGGAACAACGTGCTCGTAAAGTCTATGCTCTCGCATGGAACGGAAAGACAACCGAGCGCTTTTCCATGGGCTTCCAATATGTGTCCGACGAGGGGAATATCCTGATAAAGGTATCCTGCGCCAACAAGAGCTCTATGTTCTTTAAGCTGTATCGTGCGGCCTACGGTTTCCGTGAAACTATTCACCTCTACCGAAGCGTAGTGCACGGCATTTCTTCAATTCACGATCTTATGTTTCCCCTTCTAGGAAAATCCTTCACTCGAAGAGCTCCCCCAGGGAAACCACAAAAGGGGCAAGAAAAAACTAAAGCAAACTCATTTGACTACTATAAGTCCCCCAAAGCCACTAAACCACCTGCCTGTATTGACTTCACCCTCTATGGTTATGAGTTTGCATATCTTGCCCCAGGCATTGTTCTAGTAAACCTCTATGAAGACCAAATTGGCTCATGGAGTCAGCAAACGTAATGAAACAAATCAAGAGCGCCCGCATAGGTAGCGGGTGCTCTTTCGTTACACAATCAGCTTGCGGTAACCACTATCGCTACAAAAATCAAATTCAACCAAAAGCAACATTTAAGAGACTGCGGCGCGCAAATGGCAACAATAAGCCACACGGCCCCCATATTCAGGGATAATTCACGTACAATATCCCCCCTTACTAAAATATACAAACGTCAACAAAAAAAGCGACCAGACAGCCAAGTCCGGTCACGTTTTGGTCACACAGAGAGTACTAAAAAATCCCTGCAACCTAGACGGTTACAGGGTTCAAAGCGATTAGCTATTACTTCACCTCGAAGTAGTAGGTCTGCAGAGTCTTGCCGTCCTGAGACAGCTGGATGATCTGCTTGCCTGCGGGCAGGTTGCCCTTGACTTCGAACAAGTTTTCAGCCTTGTATTCAACAGTCAGAGCAGTGCTCTTGGACTTGTCAACAAAGAGACCGTTCTTTTCGTCGGCGCCAAAACCCTTACAGTCAGCGTGGTCAGCAATCTTGCCTTCAACAGCGGCGAAAGCAGTAGCAACCAGCGGAGAGGTAACGGAGCTTGCGTTCACATAGTAAACGTCAAGTGCGCTGCCCATGGCCAACGGAGCGGGAAGGTTAGAAACCTTAACAGCCTTAGCCGGCTTCTTCTTCTTGTCCTTCTTGCCAGGAACCTTGCCAGCATCGGTATCGATGGGCATGGTCAGACGATAACCAGCAACAGATTCGTTACAGGTGGTAGAGTAGATCACCCACTGGTTTTCAATCTTTTCGGGACCTTCGGTGGTACCAGTCTTGTACAGACCCGGCTTAACCTGATCGCTGTATTCATACAGGGTCACGGAAATGTTCGGGTTTTCGTCGGCGGTAGCAATGCGCTGCTGGCCGAGGATGTACTTAGAACGACGAGCCTTGATCAGGTAGCTGCCAACGGGAACCTTTTCAAACTTGAACTTACCTTCCTTCAGTTCACCCTTGTACGGATACTTGGGATTCTGGGTACCGTAGATGGTAGAGTCCATCCAAACGGTGGGCATTTCGATAGCCTTGCCAGTAAACGGATCAAGGACAACACCTTCGATGGTGCCAGTCTTTTCGCAACCGGTCATTGCCATGGCAATGAGAGCAGCGGCGCAAATTGTGAGTTGCTTCTTCATAACAATCCTAGTTGAGTTTATTGATAAATCTTATGGTGCTGCAAAATTAAAAAAGCCTCCCTTTGTTTGGAAGGGAGGCAGCGGAACAAGTCCAATTATTCAGCGTCAGCTGCCGGGCGTTCTGCCTTGCGAGTCTTGCGCTTTGCACCAGTGATGTTGCCGGCGAAACGCTTGTTGAAGCGATCGATACGGCCAGCGGTATCCACGCGATGCTGCTTACCAGTCCAGAACGGATGGGTATCTGCAGTAATTTCGAGAGAGATCACACTGTACTCTACACCATCGATAGTCTTCTTTTCGGCGGAAGACTTCGTGGAGCGGGTGATATATTCTTTACCCGTATTCGCATCGACGAACACGACCGGTTGATAGTTAGGGTGGATACCTTCTTTCATTGTATAACTTCCTGTGAAGTAGTTGTTTAGAGAACCTAAATTTAGATGTTTTTCGCCATTTTGGCAAGGGAAATTAGTATTTTTGAACCCATGAAACGATTTTTTACAGGTATTTTGCTGGCTGGATCCGCCTTTTTCGTAACCGCAAACATGGTTGCCTGCGGAAATGACACCCCCATCGCCAAAATCATCGTCATTAACCAGAAGATGCCCCTAGTGGAGTGGCCTGACAGCACATACATCGCTAACCTGGAAGAAATCCTGTCACAGGAGCCGGTCAAACAGAAAAAAGAGGCCGAAGCCAACATTTCCATGAACACTTTCAAGGCTCCCGTGTTCCAGTTGCCAGGTTCAGTCACCGGCAAGAAGGAACCCAAAAAGGGTTTCGCAAACCAGGTTGCCAAGAATTCCGCCAAGAAGAACAACAACGTCTTCGCCAATAGCCAGAGCGCCGGCGCCGAGAACTTCGCCAACAAGTTCAGCGAAGCCCTCTCCAAGTTGCAGTCCGACCCGTCTAACTCCAGCCTTTACAAGACCGTTACCGCAGCCGACGGCGACGATTTGTTCAAGCTTCTCAAGAAGACCTATGGTGCCGGAGTCCAGAACCTCCCCCGCTTCTACGTACTTTCGGCCCTGCAGTCAGTAAACGCAGGCGTCGCATTGGAACACCTGAACGCAGGCGACAAAGTCAGAGTCCCGAAGATTTAGAGGGCGGAGCCTGCGGCTCCTTTCAGCGGTGAGTTTTCAGTTGTGTGCTATGAGTTTTTATAGTCGCGCCGGAGGCGCCTGGCTTATTAATTCGTAGAAGGCTTGCGGGCGAATGCCGCAAGCCTTCTTTGCTTTAATCTTTTAGTTCTTTGCTCTCTTACAGCACGCCCTTGGAACTGGGGACGCCTTTCACGTTGCGAGAGGGAGCCACAGCCATAGCCACGGAACGGGCAAATGCCTTGAAGATGCTTTCGAGGCAATGGTGGTTGTCGTTACCATAGAACAGTTCCACATGCAGATTCATACGAGCATTTTCGGCAAGACTCTTGAAGAAATGTTCGAACATGCTAGCTTCGATACCACCGGCGGTAGGACCAGGGAGCTTCACATTCCACACGAAACCGATGCGGTTGCTAAAGTCAATGCAAACGCGGCTCAATGCTTCGTCCATGGGAACAAAGTAAAAACCATAGCGTTCAATACCCTTCTTGTCGCCCAGGCATTCAACCAGAGCCTGACCAAGAACAATGGCGATATCTTCCATGCTGTGGTGCATGTCCACTTCGACGTCACCCTTGCAGGTCAAATCCAGGTGGAAACCACCATGGCACTGGAACAGATTCAGCATGTGATCCAGGAAGCCATTACCGGAACTAATCTTGCCGTGGGTGCAATCGTCCAGGTTCAAAGTCAAGGTGATGTCAGTTTCGTTAGTCTTTCTAGAAATAGAGGAAGTACGCATAGGAATCCTTTACTTTACGATTCTGCCACCAAACACGCGGAAACGGGTCACGCGGCCAAACTTCATTTCGGGCAGGGCCGTTTCAACGCCATTCAGATACATCTTGGCAATAGCCTTGGGATCGCCAATGGTAACGCACAAGGTATCAGTAGTATTGTAGACCATCTTGACACCGGCGCGGGAAATGTTGGCTTCCTTCAGGAAGGCGTTATCGCTTTCACGACGCTTGAGGCCAACCCAGGAAAGGGATTCACCGGAACCCACCAGCAGGAAGTTGGTCTTCTTGGTCTTGGGGGCCTTAGCTTCTTCTGCAGCGGTCTCTTCAACCTTAGCCGAATCAGTCTTGGAATCAGAAGAGATAAAGATGGTTGCAGAGGCGGGCAGGTCAGACTTCTTTACAGCTTCGTCAACAACAGCCTGACTTACAACATTTGTCTTTTCGGTAGAATCAACAGCAGCGGAATCCTTCTGCAGGGAATCAGCGGGAATCACCTCGGCACCATCAGGAATTTCCTGAGAATCGGTGGTGTCTTCAACCACGACTGCAGTAGCCGGTGCCGGAGAAGAAGCCTGCTCGGCAAGAGCTTCCAAATCAAGGAAACGAGAGGCGACTAGGAATGCCAGTACGAGCAAGAGAATAGCGATAGGCACGGCCTTACTCTTTTTCCTGGTTTCCGCTTCAGTCACCGGAGCAATTCTCTTTCCGTCAGAAACATCGGCAAAATCATTGCTCAGCTTGGCACCGCTTTCGGCAGCATAGCTAGACAAAACCTGGGCGGAATCCAAATTCAACTTAACGCTAATGGAATTCAAATAACCGCGTACATAGGCAGCCACCGGGAAAGCCTTCCAGTCACCGGCTTCAATAGACTTCACATAAGACACAGCCACCTTGGTAGCTGCAGAAAGTTCTTCAACAGACATGCCGCGAGATTCACGAACTCGCGCAATATATTCGCCCAGACGTTCTTCAGGTCTCTTTTCTTCAACGTTCATAGACTTCTCTACACCTCAACCTTCAAATCACTCAACATCTGCAAGGTCCGCGCCACAGGCAGACCCACAACGTTGTAATAACATCCGTTAATACCTTGTATAAGTCGGGCGCCTGCAGTCTGAATACCATAAGCACCAGCCTTATCCATAGGGTCTCTAGAATTTACATATTCTTGAAGCTCTTGTAATGTGTTGTTTCTAAAAACAACCTCTGTTTCCTCTTCAGATGCCGCAAGAAGTTTTCCATCACGAGCGATAGCCACCCCGGTAATCACCTTATGGCCACGACCGTTCAACTTTGACAACATATCAAGAGCATCCGCCTCGCTCTTCGGCTTTCCAAGAGGAACCCCATCAAGGAACACCAAAGTATCAAAGCCAAGCACCACCGCCCCCCTTTCCATACGGGAAACCGCAAGGGCCTTGATGGTCGCATTTTCCCTGGGGAATTCCAGAGGATCGGTAGACTTGGGATTTTCATCTTCGTTGGAAACCACCACACGAAAATCTACACCGATCAGCTTCAGAATTTCAGAACGGCGGGGAGAACCGCTACCTAGCACAATCTGACTTTTCATATAAACTTACCAAACAGTTATTTTGACGTTTCCGTACTACCGGCATTCAGCTTCAGGTCAGGCAAATCACGCACATAAATGGAGAAGCTCCATCCAGCCGCAGGTCCCGTGGGAGTCCAGCTAAAGTCAAGTTGCCAGCAATGCAGTACACGGTTAAAGGTAAAGCTATGGGTCACAAAGCGGCCTTCGTTATAGTTGTAACGGGTGCTATAAGTCATTTCCCAGTTACGCGTCGGCTGAAGGCTTGCGCTAATGCCTGTAGAATGGGTCACCTGATCCTGGAACAAATCCCTAGAGACTCGGCTACTGCTAAAGGAATAACTGTAATCGAGGCCAAAAGTCCATTTCAGCATTTCATACTTTTCCATCTGCGACGGAAGACCACCGTTGAATTCACCACTCCAGCTAAAATGCTTGGAGAAGTCATAACCCCAGTAAGTCAACTCAGGCACCTGGACCTTATTAGGTTCCTCGGTATACTTGTGATAGAAACTGTGACGGGTATTGATGGTAAACAGGTAATCCGGCAGAATCTGGAAGCCAAAGCTAGACGTAATATCCGAGAAGTTCAGGGAATCTGCGGCAAAGTTGTAGGACACGTTATGGCGAGTCGTCAAGAGACGACGGGTACCATACTGATCTTCAACAGCCTTGGCGGTATCGCCCTTTGAAGTATCGGGCTTGTAGCCAGCCACCTTCAAGTACTTAATGTCAAAGTCATTATTCAGGCCAAAGCCAACCGTTTTCTGCTTAGTCTGATAGGGAGTCTGCCCCAGCAACGGATGAGGAGCGAACTTCTTGACCGTATCGATTTCAGGAGCGTAAGTGTAAGAAACGCTGGGAGAAAGCACATGACGCACACCGGTAAACCGCCCAATTTCGGGAACCCAGATACCATAGAGTTTCGTATCGGCAGTAATGCTGTAATTGTGATTGTAGGCGAACTGACCGTAGTCATCGTGTTCGGGATCCAACAGATAACGCTTGCGGTACTTCAGGGAATCTTCGGGATTGATCCAGCCCGTACCCGTCCAATAACCCGTGAAGGTGGCGCGAGGCGTCAGGTTGATTACGTCGAAAAGATGACCGGAATAGTCTAAAGAATAAGTTCCCGTGTAACCCACATACTGAGCCGTCGTATCCGTCTCGTTGATGGTATCCTGGGCCCTGCGGGTGTAGTAGTTAAAGCGGTTGTTAAAGCTATAGTTAAACTTTTCCAGGTACGACTGGATAGATCCATCTTCGGCAGCGATTTCGTCTTCGTCGACTTCGAACTCGAAAAGCTGGCCGCTCATGCGGTACTGCACGTCAGGAATCTGACGTTCCATAAGGTCCGTCACCAAGTTGTGCTGTTGGCTAGCCTTTACCGTCAAGCTCTTGTTGGTTCCGAATTTTCCGGAGTAAGTCAACTGGGCGTTGGCCTGCTGGTTCAAGATTGTTTCGGCATCCAGGGCGTTATCCTTACGGACACTCTGGCTACTGACGAAGGAGCCGGAACCGCTCAAGGTGTGCTTGCCATCGGGCGTCAAGTTCTGATTATGACTGAAGCGGATATCGTAGCCGCTATTTCCAAAGTCAAACTCTTCCAGGTAAGACGTATAGGAGATGTTTCCATCCAGCACATAACGCTTCCTGTATCGGACTTCCCCGGTCAAGGTTGAACGTTCAAATCTTGCTTCTTCACCTTCAATAATATCGCCCTTCACCGTGGCATCCCAGTAGTCGTTGGGCGCGTAGTAGAAACCCAGGTTACTCATGTAGTAGCCCTGCTTCTGGTCGCCACCGAACTTAGGAGTCAGAATACCGGATTTACGGCCACTCTTCAGGGGAGCCACAATCATTGGGAGTACGGCCACAGGCACGTCGGCAATGTTCAGCACCACCGGTCGGGCAGTAATGGTTTCCTTGGGTTTCACCACCATTCGACGTCCATAGAAATAGAAGTGCTGGTGCGTGGAATCGTTACAGGTACTAAAGTCGCCACGGGCAATCTGAATTCGCTGGTCGGGCAAACGTCTCACTTCCATGCCGTTCAGCTGCTGGTTATCCTGGTATGTCGTAGCGTAATAGATTTCACCGATGCGGCTCTTCATGTTGTACTTCAACCGCATACCCGACAAGGAGGGATTCTTGGTCTCCCTCAGCACCGGATCGCCGCTGGCCATAAGCACCGCATTTTCCTGGTCGAACATGATGGTGTCTGCATCCAGGGTGGCCGTCCTATACTTCAACTGGGCGCTGTTGTTCAAGTTGAACGTTGCCGTTTCCACATTATATTCCAGGTCCACGGCTCGATACTCAATGGTATCCGTCCCTGTGGTATCATTCATCCAATCCACTTCTGTGGTGTCTTCTTCCACCTGTTCCCGCTCCTCCAGTTCAAAGCGGGTCAACTCCTGACCGAACACGGCAGGAGCCAAGGCTGTCAAAAACAACAAAACAGCCCACAGAATTGCACTAAAGTGCCTATGGGTTCTAGATAAAATCACTTCGGCGGGGAAATTTAGAATAATGGAAAAAAAGAAGTTTTTTACGATATGAAAAAAGCCTGCGAATTACCGCAGACTTTTATTGTTAATTTGTATAAAAGCAGATTGTCTAAGCAGAAATTACTTCAGCACGGCATTCTTACCGCTTACAGAACCATTCAGTTCGATGGTCACCATGTAACGGCCAGCCGGGGTAGCTTCGCCATTCCACTTCACGGTGTTGAAGCCCTTCACCACGTTTTCCTGGAGGCGGGCCACTTCGGCACCATCGGCATTCATGATGGTAATGTTGGCAGTACCTTCAGACTTAACATTGAAGCTGATTGCAGAGCGGGTAAAGCCCTTCAAGGCAGCAGAGCCAACCTTGCCGGTAGAAGCCTTGACCTTGGGAGCAAATTCGTTTGCCTTTTCTACATAGATGCCGTTCAGGTTGGTGGCGTTTACCTTTTCGCCGGAACCGATGGCATTACCATGCTTCAGCACGGCCACCAGCTGCTTGTCGGACTGACTTGCGCTGGCGTAGGTTTCCAATTCGGCAGCTTCGAATTCAGTCTTGTTGCCATACCAGGCTTCTACGTTCTTGGAGTCCAGATCCTTAACGGTAATCTGGGCACGGCGGATGGTAGCGGTATAGGTTTCGCCTTCGCTGATATAGGTGATTTCAAGAGGCTTGTTCACCTGACCGCGGAGCTGTTCCTTAGAAAATTCAATGTCCTGACCCTTCAGGCTGACACCGTCTACAGCAGTAATCACATCACCGGCCTGGAGCTTGGTTTCGGCAGCGGGGGTTCCCGGAATCACTTCGGCAACCTTAACACCATCGCGGAGCTGATAAATGGTAACGCCAATACCACCGAAAGATTCACTTTCGGCGAAAGCGGAAGAGGCTGCCATACCGAATGCGGCAGCAAACAAAGAAGCCTTGATAACACTCTTCATAAAATTCTCCTTGATTAAACTTTCTCTACAGATATATATAAAAAACTACTTGGATGGTCAACAGCACCTAGGGCTATTCCATCATCATCCCCTCTTCTTCTTCGCCATCATCGTAATCATCCATGGTCTTTTCGCCAGGAACGATCACCAGACCCAGGGTAACAGGTTCCCCCTTGGAGTTTAGGTAAGCTTCCAGGTACAGCGAACTGGATAGACGGAGCAGTCGCAGGTCCAGCATTTTGCCACCCTTATGGATGCTCTTGGGATTCAGGTCAAAGAAAAGGAAGGTGTCGTTGATATATTCGAAGCGGTCTTTCTCGTAGTTGATGGACCATTCCGTGTCGCCATCGTTTTCCTGACGGTAAACACACTTGTCATGGTCGATGTCGCATTCAAAGCTGGCGCTTTCCTGATACTTCTTGTTCCATTCACGGCTAAAAGAACAGGACTGCACACGGCCGGCGCCGTTGCGTTGCTTGTTCAGCTGGTCGTTAATGACAACATAATCCATCTTGAAGTTCTTTACCTGTTCATACACATTGCGAAGAATGATGTAGGCGTCGATATCCTTGGGGCACTTGCCAGAAATGTTCACATCTTCGTGGGCCTTCAGCAAGGTCTGCTGCATATCGATATCGATGGCATCGGGAATCTCGCTTTCCTTGATTTTATCCAGCACCTTCTTGGGCGGAATCACCACCACCTTGTCGCCCTTCTTGACGGCATAGCCCAGCTGGTCGCGAACGTAGTCAAGGCACTGCTGCACGTGGATATGAACCGTATTGGAACCGCCAGACACAAAGTCCACGCCAATGCTCACATTCCATTCGCCGGCGGAACTGCCGGAGTTCTTGTCCAGGTTACAGAAAGGTTCTTCGCGGATACCGTCAATGTAGATCACACGGGCGTTCAGCTTGGTCACCAGGGAGGCTTCCTTATCCATCATACCGCCCAGGCTCCAGAAGTTAGGATTCAGGCGGAGCACTTCGGCAAAAGCCTTGTCGCCATCCAGGGCCGGCAACAGGGAATCGTTGCGGGCATTCTTCTCTTGCAGCAATTCGGAATACTCGGTCTTGACGGTCATGTTGCTGAAGCCGTTACGAGAAGCAGGTTCCGGAAAGGCCACCGCAGCCGCAATGAACAGCGAACAATGAGCCACCAACAGAGCAAAAAACAGACTTGACTTTTTCATTTAGAACTCCTTAAGCCCTACGCAATTTCTTTACGGCAAAGTGAAGCGCATAAACAAGGACGCCACAGGCAATGATTGTCGGCCCCACCACAAAGTTCAACTGGCAGGCCAACATAAGCCCGGTCACCACAAGGACCAGCGAAAACACCACCGACATGACCATCATCTGGGCCAGGTTCTTGGCGTAGCATTCCGCAATGTAGGCGGGAATGGTCAGCAGGGCAATCACAAGAATCATGCCCACAGCCTGCACCGCAATAACCACAGTCAAGGCAATCAGCGCAATCAGGGCCATATAGTAAGTCAGCACAGGCAATCCCTGCACCCGGGCAAATTCAGGATCGTAGGAGATGGCCAGGAACTTCCGGAAGTTGACCACCACGGCCACAAGAATCACCACAAGGAGTGCCACCATCCAATACAGCAGTTCCAAAGGTACCGTCAGAAGACTACCGAACAGAAAACTCATCATTTCGCCACTGTAACCGGGAGTCAAGTCCGTGAGGATCACGCCCAGGGCCATACCGCCAGCCCAGATGACGCCAATAAAGGTATCGGAGTTCTTTCGGTCTCGCCAGGTGAGAATGCCCATGAGCATGGCACAGGCCACCGCAAAACCCAGGGAGCCCAGCATAGGAGAGAATCCAAGTAGAGCCGCCAGACCCACGCCGCCAAAAGAGGCATGAGCCACGCCCCCAGCCAAGGAAGTCAGGCGGTTCACCACCACAAAAGTTCCCATGACGCCGCAAGCCACAGCCACCAGGACTGCCGCCACCAAGGCGTTCTGCATAAACTCCATCGACAAAAGTTCAAGCATATTACTTCATTCTCTTTGCCAATTCCGGCAAGATACTTGTCAAATGCAAAAGGGAGGGAATATAGAAGTTCACCCAGCTAGGCACGTCGGGAACAGGGTTCACCAGAATGGTGGTCCAGCCGCGACGATGGGCAGGTTCCAGATTGCGGACAGAATCGTCCAGCAGTACAATCTGGGAAGGATCCGCCGGAGTGCCGTTGGCAAAGAACATCTCGGGGACCTTCTTGGCCAACCAGCGTTCCGCCTTTTCGTAGGCGCTGTCGTGGGGCTTTCCAATCCAGTCCATCTGCTTCAGGTCGAAAACATCCTCGAAGCACTGACGCACACCCATATGTTCCATGCCCGCTTCGCTCCAGTCCCTGCGGCCATTGGTAAACACGAAACGGTGTCCGGCAAGCCCCATAATCAGGTTCGCCTTTGCCGGAGAATGCTTGGGGTAAGTCAGATATTCCGGTTCATGAATGAAATCGAAAAAGGTTTCCGGATCCACACCGTGCATAGCCTGGAGGCCCGCCAATGTGGTACCAAAACGCTTCAGGTAATCCTTACGGATCTGGTGAGCCGTTTCAAAGTCAGTACCGGTTGCCTTCTGCACCATCAACGAAATGCGATGGTCCAGGGAATCGATGACATTATGTTCATCGGCACCATAAATGGTAAGGTCATAGTCAAATAGCCAAATCATAACACACTCTTAGTAACCCATGGCCAAGCCGCCAATCTGGCGTGCCAAGTAGGTTGCATAATTATCGGTCATTCCGCTGACAAAATCCAGCACCTGGTGGTAAGCTTCGGCGGCCGTTACGCTCTGGCCGATTTTCGCCTGGCCGATCAGACGTACAATTCGGTCTGCGCGGTAGGAATTCTTACCGTTCTTGCGGAAGTCATAAACACCATTGATGAAGGCGTCCAATACGGTACTCAGGGTGGTATAGCTACCCACTTCCAGTTCCGTCTTGCGGCGGTCGGGATAAATTCGTTCTACGCCCAGGCGCTTGGCAATCTTGATGCCGTCCATCACCTCGGACTTAGACAGGTCCGTCAGATGTTTTACCGGTTCGCCATTCATGATTTCTTCGTAATGCTTTACGAAAGTCACAGCCACATCATCAATCAGATTCTGGATGGCCAGGCCGCGGATACTGCTGAGGAAGTCACGGAAGTTCTGGCCGTTTTCCTGATATTCGCGGTCAATATCTACGTCCGGTCCACACAGGTAGCTGAACATTCCCCTGACGTCACCGAAAGTCAAAATGCCAAGTTCAATGGCGTCTTCCACGTCCAAAATACTGTAGCAGATATCGTCGGCCGCTTCCATCAGGTAAACCAGCGGATGACGGATCCACTTGCCCGTTTCCAGTTCCGGGAGGCCCAAGGTGTAGGCCGTCATGCGGTAAAGATCCGCCTCGGTAGAGAAAAGGCTGGTGGGAGTTCCAAACTTGGCCAACTGGGGATACTTGATCATGGCTCCAATAGTCGCATAAGTCAGGCGCATACCACCATCAAGGAAGTGGTATTCCAGCTTGCTCAAAATGCGGTGGCCCTGGGCATTACCGTCGAAGTTTTCGAAGTCGGCGATTTCGTCGGGTTTCAAATCCTGCATGGCCGGGGAATGGCGGTTCTTGCGGAACCATTCGCGAATGGCGGCTTCACCGGCGTGACCAAAGGGAGGGTTGCCAATATCGTGGGCAAGACAAGCTGACTGTACAATGGTACCGAACTGGTATTCGTTAATGTACTTGGGCAGGTACTTCTTGATCAGGTGATAAACTGTAATGGCCAGGCTACGGCCAACGCTACTGACTTCGATACTGTGGGTCAGTCGGCTGTGAACATGGTCATTTACAGAAAAAGGATGCACCTGGGTCTTGCGGCCCAACCGCCTAAATGCCGTAGAAAAAACAATGCGGTCATAATCGCGGTGAAAATCAGAACGGTTCGGGTCCTGATCAGCAGGGTGCCCATAACGCGTAGCAGAAAGCAAAGTATCCCATTGTAGCATGGAATACAATTTAGAAAATTACGAAGTACGGATTATGATGTACGAGAGTAAATTAGTCGGCTACGCCGAGATTTTCCATTTCGTAATTCGTAATTCATAAATCATAATTTTAAAGTTCCCCGGTTGCGACTATTCAGGAAAAAAATCACACCGAAATCAACGAGAATAAAGGTCAAGAGCCACATTACGGTTCCGCTTTGGAAGCCATAACTATGAAGCCCAACACCCAGCAAGTTAATGCCAAACCAGCAAAGGAATGTGATAATCACATTAAAGCTATTCAACAGAGCGAAGGTCCGTTCGCCAACAAGGCGACCGCCACGAAGATGCAAGGTCAGCATGGCCCACAGGCAAACAAAAAGGGCTCCGCATTCCTTAGGGTCAAAACCCCAAAAACGCCCCCAGGCATAATCCGCCCACACGCCACCAAGCAAGGTTCCCAAAATGGAGAATCCTGCACCGAAAACCAAGGTACCGAAAAGCAGTTTGGAAATGTTCTGGATTTTTTCTGTAGCCTCAGGATATCGAGTCTGGCGGAACAGCGCCACATGGGCTACAACGCCAGAAAGAATCATTCCCGCAAAGCCCAATGCAATGGTAAAAACGTGAAGGGTTAGGAACACACCGGAATTCAAAACAGCAGGAATGGGCTGGAACAAATCGCCCGGTTCCAAGATAAACTTAGCGAAGAACAGCAGAACCGCAGCCATCAAGGTCACGGGAATAATTAGGGAGAACGTTCGCTTTTTGCAAAAAATGAACGCACCAAATTCAAAGGCTTCCAAAAGCAAGGCCACCAACAGCACGATTTCATACAAACTAGAAAGAGGCGGACGGTTGGTTATGTAAAGACGCAAAGCAAAAGCAATGGCGAGAGTCGCAGCTACAGCAGCAGCCGCAGAATTCGCCGCAATATCAAGGGCGCGCTTTTTGAAAAGGGAATTGACTGCAGCCAAGACACAACCGATGAAAGCTAGGATGAACGCGATCAAGGCAAAGTTGGCGTGGTTGTAGAAAACTTCCGCCTTAAAGGTTTTCATTTGTTCGGGAGTTGCCTCGGCTTTCTTAAAGTCGCCACGCTGGATGGCTTCAAAAAGTTGCACGTTGGCAAGCAAACGCTTCATTTCCAATGTGGCAGGATGATCATCATTGCGGCTTGCATAAATTTCCAGTTGAGAACGGGAGGCATTCAAATCATTGTAGCTGACATAACGTTTATTTTCAGGCAGATGAAGCGCCTGCAACACATCGCTGCGAAGAACCTTAAAAAGTTCTTTTTCTTCAGAGGCACGCACATAAATAAGTCCAACCATATAAACCGCATCTTCATCATCGCAGTCATCCTCTACGCAGTACTTAAAAGTAACCTTGCCATAAAGATCGTTGACAATCCCGCGAGCAAAGGAGTCAAAGGGGCGCACAACCCCATTGACCATTACAGGGTCTTCAGGATTCCAAGGCAGTTTTTCCGCAATAGAATCTGGAATAGCAGGAGGAAAAAGGGTTGTTGCATTTGCAGAAGGCGTAAAAAACAGGCCTGCAAAAACCAAGGCAATCACACTTATAAAGTTCTTTTTATTTGCAGCAGACCCAGCCCGCACCTTAACAGCATAATGAAACGCCGCACTGAGCAAGAACAAAATCATGAACACGTACGGCACAAATTTGAAGGGATCATAGGTAGCGGTATAAAGATCCACCTTCATGCCGAACATATCCACCTGGCCCTTGTAGAACGTAAAATAGGGATAGCCCTCCCCTACCCCCACCGCACTTGTATTCAGGCTATCGTCAACAGTGTAGAATGTAATGGGCTTTGAGGATTCAGCAGCGCGAAAACCATTGTATTCCTGGCGGAACTCAGAACCCACAAGGCTACCCACCAAAAGAACCAGCAGGGCAATGTGCATCCCATAAAGCCCTAGGTTACGCCAACCTGAGGGAACAAGCCTGCCCGAGTCCACCCGAGAGAAAATCCGCGGCATGCGGTACATCATGGAGGCAATCAGGTGCAACGCACTCACAACGGCCAGCGACTTAAACGCAGGCAGCGGCACCACCCCAAGCACCCACAGGAAATAACTTCCAAAGAATCGGTCCGCCGCAATGGCAGCCCCCTCGTTCCCAGCAGCAGCCTGCCCTAAAGTCCCCCAGAAAGTCAGCAACAAAAAAGCCACCAGCAAAACGCAGGTTACCTTCAGGGAGGCAAATTTCCTTAAAGCGGCGGAGATGCGGGTCATCGTCCGACCCACACGAATTTAGATTCGTCCAGCTTCTGTTCCCCGTCGAAGCGGTAGCAGGCCAGCCGACCATTTCCAAGGTGCCCCGCGATACTAAAGTCCAGGCAGCAAACGTTGTGACGAATCAGGCGGGGTTCACCCGTCAGCCAATAATGTCCAAAGAATACAGGGCGTTCGTCCTCCCCATAAAAGCCGCGAGAACGAATTTCCGGTTTTACGTCACAACCCTCGGGCATGGTCACACCCGGCTGTAAACTCAATTCTTGCAAAGAGGCCTTAGCAGGGTCCACCCACCAACGCAAGCGGGTCCTGTAACGCTTAACATTTTCACCATCAAAGAAGAACTGACGGTTAGGCAGTTCCATTTCCGGTCCCTTCAACAGCATATCGATAGGCCAGAAAAGGGAATCCCCATATTCATTGTCTTCATCATTGGCACGGAAAATCAATTCGTCAAAATTTCCGTCGGCAAAGCAATGGATGCCCGCAGCCTTCAGCAGCTCAACAGCCCGCGGATGAAAACTGGCGTGCTGAGCCCTGAAACTTTCCGTTTCCAGGTAGAAGGGCAAGGTCTTGGCGAATTCCTTCATCTCCTTGAATTCATCCTTGCGCCCCACAAAATCCGTCACCGTCCTGGAATGAACCGCCACCTTGTTGAAGGTATGCTCACGAAGATAATTCTGCCCCACCTTTTTCAGGTAGCGGGGCCCTTCGTTCTTCTGCCAAAAACTGAGCATGTTGAATTCATGGTTCCCCATAAGGGCAATGGCAGAACCCGCATCCCGCATGGCCCGCACCAAATTCAGCGTGGAACGCACATTTGGGCCGCGATCCACATAATCCCCAAGGAACACCACCATACGTTCATTGCCCGGGTAACGGAACGCACCCGCAGACTCCACATAGCCCAGCTTTTTCAGCAAGGCCTTCAGACACTCACAATGCCCGTGGATATCACCAATGAAATCGAAGGAATTCTTACAAGTCACAAGACAAATATAAGAGTTTTGAGAAAAGAGCCAGCGGGATTTCCCGTCTGGCTCCTTGTTTTGAATGTCGGATTATATTTTAGTCCTTGACGCAATCGGGCATGGTTTCACCCTCGTCACAACGTTAACAAAGATTAAGGATTTCATCACACCCTTAAACAACTTTGTCTACGATTCCGAGGGAAATCTCATCGAGGACCGTTCCAAGTCCCTGAAATCTCCTATGATTGGATCTATGGACTACTTCGGCGCCCGTTATCTCGACCCCATGCTCGGATTGTAGACCAGCGAGAGAAGAACGTTTTGACAATTGCTTTGAAACATACCCGGTGTTTCCCCCTTTTGATGTGCTATTGCACAGATATATTCCCATGTAAAAGTTCTGCAAATTCACTATTGCACTTATGCATTGCCATGTTTTCATGGGTTGAGCCCACTATTGCACTGATACATACCCATGTGTTCATGGCTAGAAAGCAGATACGAGTTATCAGATACCAGATATGAGTTATCATAATCGCGCCGGAGTCGCCTAACTTTATAATTCGTAGTTCATATCTCATAATTCATATCTAAGTCCCTGGATTCTTCGACTCCGTGCTTCGCACTCCGCTCAGAATGACGCCACACTCTTCACCATTCACTGTCCACTATTCACTAATTCCCCTCTCTTTTCTAAATTTGCGTTCATGTTTCACCCTATCCGACATTTCATTACCATCACAAGGCACAGGAACGAAGTGATTCGCCTCTGCTTCAAGGCGGGTATCGGTTTCCAGGGGCTTTTCCACGATCTTTCCAAGTACAGCCCCACGGAATTCATTCCCGGTTGCAAATATTATACCGGAAAGGAATCGCCTAACAATGGAGAGCGTCGGGATACAGGTTACAGCCTGGCCTGGATGCATCACAAGGGCAGAAACAAGCATCATTTTGAATTCTGGTACGACTACGAAATGGCAACGAAGAAAATCGTGCCCATGCCGATGCCCGACCGTTACATCAAGGAAATGTTCTGCGACCGCGTGGCCGCCTCCAAGACCTACGGCGGCAAGGATTACGACCGCACCGCACCCCTGATGTACTTGACCAAGAGTACTGCCCGCGAAAAGATGGAAGAGAACACCTACAAGAAACTTCTGTACCTCTTGACCATGCTTGCGGAAAAGGGCGAAAAAGAAACACTGGCTTTTATTAGAAAAAACAGAGTACTCCCTACGGATTAACGAATCCATCAAGAGGAAAACATGAAAGAAAAAATCGCAAAAATCGCCTTTGTCGCATTAATTCTTGCAGCCTGCTGCCCCTGCGTAGCATCCTGGATGGCCCTCATGGCAGGTATCGTCTACGCCTTTGTTTTTGGCGGTCCAGCCTTCCCCAAGTTCGCCAAGAAGACCCAGAAGTATCTGCTTCAGGGTTGCGTGGTTGGCCTGGGCTTCGGCATGAACCTGCAGGCGGCTCTCGCCAGCGGTAAGGACGGCATGATGTTCACCATCATCTCTGTGGCCACCGTCATGGTTCTGGGTTTTGTCGTAGGCAAGATCATCAAGGTGGATTCCAAGACTTCTTACCTGGTCAGCAGCGGTACAGCTATTTGCGGTGGTTCCGCCATCGCGGCAGTCGCTCCCGTTGTAGACGCCGACGACAAGCAGATGAGCATGTCCCTGGGCACCATCTTCGTGCTGAACGCCTTGGCTCTCCTCATCTTCCCTCCCCTGGGCCACTTCTTCGGTCTCGATAACCAGCAGTTCGGCGAATGGGCTGCCATCGCCATCCACGACACCAGTTCCGTGGTGGGTGCAGCAGCAGCCTACAGCGACGAATCCCTGCAGGTGGCCGCCATGGTCAAGTGCACCCGCGCTCTCTGGATTTTGCCCCTGGCTCTTGTTACCATGCTGTTCTTCCGCAAGAACGCCGGCAAGGGCAAGCTGAATGTGGTCCCCTGGTTCATCTTCCTGTTCGCCATCGCCATGGTCATTAACACCTACCTGTTCCCGGCCATCGGCGTTCCTGCAGCAGTCGGCACCACCATCGTCGCCATCGCCAAGCGTGGCTTTGCCGTTACTTTGTTCCTTATTGGTACAGGCCTCTCCAAGGCTGCTCTCCAGAAGTGCGGTCCCAAGCCCTTTATCCAGGGCGTGATCCTGTGGCTCGCCATCGGCATCGGAAGCCTTCTGGTAATCAAGGGATTCTAATTTTCAGAAACCATTCCTCTTGATTTTAAAGAGAGTTTAGATGGGTAAAGCGAAAATTTTTCTTAAAATAATTTAAAACAAAGGGTCGCGCCATTATTGGTGCGACCTTTTACGCTTTTTAAGAATTTATATTACAGGGCTTTTATCTCTTCGGGGGTAAGGCCTGTTTGTTTGGCGATAACTTCTAATGAAATTCCCGCATCACGAAAGCCCTTGGCAAGTTCCTTGCAGGCCTCGGCACGGCCCTCCTCACGACCCTCTTCACGACCCTCTTCACGTTCGTCTTCAAGCATGTCTTTAAACGTCATGTAGTCGCTCCTTGTCTTAGGGTCCTTGTGGTAGAAATCCACCTTGTCGCTGATGGCTTTCGTTGCTGCAGATGAGGCTTCGTCGGTTGCGAAATACTTGAGGTAGTCGCGAACGGATTCATCGGTTACAGCGCCGTACCTGCTAAAATTACAAAAATATTTGTAGGTGAGATCGCCCAAAGTCAAGCTAGGATCGTTCTTCTCACGATTTTCGAATTCGTAGATGGGACGTTCCTGTCCGAAGATGTCCGTAGGGCACAGAAAAATAATGTATTGTTCCTTGAGTTCCTTGTACTTGTGAGTGTTTCCCATGGTTTCAGTATCGCTAATTCCCTGGTAGTATCGAGCTCTCAACGGCAATTCCTTGGTATCGACCATCTGCATCTCCAGATCGAAAGTGCGACCAATTCCATTGCACTCCTCCTTGACCAAAACGTCGAAGCGGATGTATTTCTTGTTCGGGTCGGCCTGCTGGTGGGCCTCGCCGACGACACTTACGCGTTCGATCTCAATTTTCAGAAGAGCCTTTAGGAAAGGCTTTGCAATCGCCTCGTCGCTGAAAACTTTCACAAACATGAAATTGTCGCGAATGGTGAGTTCTTCTAGAGGCTTGTATTTCTTCTTTTTGCAGTCCATTTTTCCTCCACGTTAAAAGTTCTGCATACTATTAACACGCAGGAAAATTCCTGATGACTCAGTTTTTTGTAGAAAAATTTTGTTTACCTGAATTATCTGAAGAATGCAATTTCCTATGATTGGAGAGTCATGATTTATGAATTAAACGCATGATGCTCTTGGGAGAAGTCTTTAGTGAAAAATTCAAAGAGACGAAGACAAAGTTTTCCAAGTTGGGTATATCCGTCGGATTTACTTTTTTAGCGCCACCAGGTCCGTCTTTTCGTAACGGTTATGTCCGATTAAAGACTTCTTGTATTTCCAGCAACAGACGGCATCTTCCAGGGAACGGCCCTTGTTGTCGGCAAAGAAGTCGCGGATGTAGGCGTTGTATTCCTGCAGGTTTCCTACAGGAGACTTGTGATCTTTCTTTTCTTTCAGGATGCGTTCGTAGGCGCAGATGGCTTCCTGGTAGGTGCGGCCCGCATTGGACTTCAGCCAGTTCTGGAACTGCACGTTGAAAGAGAATGCCTTGCCAATATGCATCTTGAAAAAGGCGCGATGCTTTTCGGAGCAGACAAAATCGTCTTCGATAAAAGTCTGCAGGCCGATGGTTTCCACCGCAGGCTTTGCGGTGCGCACACGATTCTGCGCCGACATTCTTTCTTGAGCTATTCTAAGTTCCATTTGTTTTTACCACCTAACACTCCCCCACCTCATCTAGGAAGGGGGCGCCAAATATACTATATTTTGTAGAAGTCGGCTGTGAAATATCACAGTTGCAACAAATAAAACTGAACGGAAAGGCTTTTTTATGGATCTCGGAAGATATAACCGTGCCCGCGTAGAAGAAATTACCCCCCAGGGCTACTACCTGGAACTGGAAAGCGGCGACCGCGTGCTGCTCCCCGGCAACCGCGAAAAATTCACTCTTGAAGAAGGCGAAATCCTGGACGTGTTCGTGTACACCGACAGTGAAGACCGCCCCATCGCCACTTTGGAAAAGCCCTACGCCCAGGTAGGTGAATTCGCCGTGCTTGACGTCAAGGACGTAAACCGTTTCGGCGCCTTCCTGGACTGGGGTCTGAACAAGGACCTGTTCCTCCCCTTCAAGCAGCAGCTGGGCGAACTGCAGCGTGGCGACCGTTGCGTGGTGTTCATTCTTGTTGACGACAAGAGTAACCGAATCGTGGCCACCGAAAAAATCAAGAGCTTCCTGGATCCGGACACCAGCGAACTTCATGTGGGTCAGCGCGTCCAGCTGGCCGCCTACGAAGTCACCAAGGACCACGTAGACTTCCTGGTGGATTACCGCTACACCGGCCGCCTCATGCTCACTCCCGGCATGGAACGTATCTACATCGGCGACACCATGCCCGGCTTTATCCAGCGCTTTACCGCCGACGGAAAGATCACCTTGAACCTTTCCCCCATCGGCTACAAGGGCCTTATGAAGAGCGACAGCCCGGCAGCCATCCTCCGCAAGCTTGAAGAAGCGGGCGGCAGCCTCCCCTACGGCGACCACACCGACCCCGAAGTGATCCGCCAGGAATTCGGCATGTCCAAGAAGACTTTCAAGAAGCTTCTGGGCACCCTCTTCCGCGATGGCAAGATTTACATCAGCGAAGACGGAATCAGCCTGGTTTAAAAAGCAGTCTATAAAACAGCTTATAAAAAGACGAAGGACTTCCCATAAGGAAGTCCTTTTTTAATGGTTAGACGTTCTGACCCGAAGTCAAAAATAATTCTTGGAAATTATTCTTCCGAAAGAACCACCAGTTCGATACGGCGGTTGGCCTTGCGACCTGCTTCGGTGGAGTTGTCGGCCTTGGGCTGGCTGGAACCATAACCGTTAGCCTTGAGGCGACCTTCGGAAATACCCTTGCTCACCATGTAATCCTTGACGCTGTAGGCGCGTTCCTGGCTCAGGCGATCGTTCAGTTCGTCGCTGCCTTCGGAACTGGTATGGCCCTGGATTTCCACGAGGGCCTTGGGGTTGCGCTTCAGGCCTGCAATGGCTGCGTCCAGAGTCTTGAGAGATGTGGGCACCAGTTCGGCACTGCCAGCCTTGAAGGTGACGCCAGTCAGTTCGGCACGGGTATCGTCGAAGGTAACGGTGATGCCGCCGGAGCTTGCGGTCTTGGAAACATAAGGGGTATTACCGCATTCGAAGGGGCCGGTCAAACTTTCACAAAGGATGGTGTAAGTTTCTTCGCGGGGAATGTGGAAGCTGGCTTCGCCATACTGGTCAGTGGTAATGACAAGCTTGTTCTTGGGATTGTTCTGACCGACGAAAGTCAGCTTCTTGTGAGACTGGGGAACATCGTCGTAATTGGTGTAGGTCACGTTCAAGACAGCGTGAGTCTTGTTGGGAACAAGGTCCCTGGCAAAAGCGGCACCAAAGCCAACCAGAACGGACATCGCAAGAGCAAAAAACTTCCTATTCATAGCACATCCCTTTAAATGTATGCAATTCCATTTTGCGACCCAAATTTAATTAATTCTTGAGGCAAGAACTAGGCTTGAACCCTTGCAAATGTTATTGTAAAAGCTAATTTTACCATCGAAAATTTTTCGCCTTATTATAGGAGTTCTTATGAAGTTCAACAAGATCGCAGCAGCCCTCGTCATGAGCCTTGCCGCAAGCACCGCAGCATTCGCCGCCGACGCCACCGACAACATGAGTCTCAAGGGCAACGTCCAGACCCAGGTCACCAAGTCCATCGCCGACGAAGACAACAACTTCAGCTCCGGCTGGATCCGCGCCAACATCGGCGGCCAGTACAAGAGCGAAAGCCTTGACGGTTTGATCATGCTCCGCATCTTCGCTCCGGAATTCGGCAACAAGCTCTCCAACGGCGAAAAGGCCTCCAACTACGACAAGATCCTGGCAGACCTCTACTGGGTAAACTATAAGTGGGCTCCCACCGCCAACGACAACGTCAACCTGAAGATCGGTCGCTGGAAGACTGACTGGTCTCAGTCCACCAACTTCGGTACCTATATCGACAAGGACCTGACCAAGCGCGGCCTCTGGATGCGCGATTACAGCCACAACGCTGTTGAACTGGGCTGGAAGCACGGCCTGAACCAGTTGAACGCCATGGTCGCCACCAAGAACGGCACCGCCAACCAGGGCTACATTCGTGTCGAAGACGACATGAAGTTCACCTTCCCCCTTGAAATGAAGGTCGCTTACCGTTCTAACCTCATCGACGTGGTCCAGAACACCGCCGCCATCACCCACCGTGTTGCAGCATACGCCAGCTACACCTTCGCACCCAACCTCCGCCTCTACGGTGAATACGCCTGCCTCTACACCGAAGACCAGGACATCAATACCGCCGTCGAAAACTACATCGCTCCGGAATCCAAGTACTTCACCCAGGGTGACTACGTCCAGCCCTTCTACGCCGGCGTTGAAATTCCCACCTTCGGCATCCTCAGCAACCTGATGTTCGAAATGGAATACATCAAGGACCGCGAAGAAAAGATCCACTTCGCCAAGGACAACAAGATGGATGACCTGGCATGGACCGTGGCTCTCGTGAAGAACATCGGCAAGTCCAAGCTCCAGTTCAGCGTCTACAGCGAAGACGAAGTGAGCGACGTGGGCCTGGCATTCCGCCTGACCAGCACCATCAAGTAATTACAAGCCGAGAGTCGCGGGCAACCCGTGAATCGAAGCAGGCCGTGAATCGCGGCGAAAAGGAGTCGGTACCCCGGCTCTTTTTTTGTTTCAGAATTAAACAGCCTTTTGTTTCAAAAGTGAACATTTACTCCATATATAAGGGCTGCAGCCCCCATTTACGGCATTGGCACAAAAATTGCTAAATTTGGGCGAAACAAAAAAAGGCCCCCAAGGCCAACAGTTTAAACAATAGGGTTTCCCGAACGTGGAGCCCGCAACAAAGGACAGAAAAATGATCAAGCCTTTAGCAGATCGCATCGTTGTAAAGCCGGCTGAAGCCGAACAGAAGACCTCCTCCGGCCTCTTCATCCCGGATAACGCCAAGGAAAAGCCCATGCAGGGTAAGGTCGTGGCAGTAGGCCCGGGCCGCAAGACTGAAAACGGCGAAACCGTTGCTATGGAAGTCAAGGTTGGCGACGTGGTTATCTACGGCAAGTACAGCGGCACCGAAATCTCCGTCGAAGGCGAAAACTACCTGATCATCAAGGAATCCGACATCTTCGCAACTCTTTAATAGAAGCGAGGTCGCTTCGCTCTGAGGTATGAGGGCGCATTCCTGCGGAATGCTTTGAGGTTAAAAGGCTATAAGCCGCAATCATAAACCTCCAGGCGCGAAGCGCCGACCTCAAGCCCCAAAGTGCCGCAGGCACGACCCCATCCCAAGAATTTTAAATAAGGAAAAAGAAAAATGGCAAAACAGTTGAAGTTTGATGTGGCTGCCCGTGAATCCCTCATGAACGGCGTCGATAAGCTGGCAAACGCAGTTAAGGTTACTCTCGGCCCCAAGGGTCGTAACGTCATGATCGCCAAGGCATTTGGCGCACCCAACGTCACCAAGGACGGCGTTTCCGTCGCTAAGGAAGTTGAACTGGAAGACGCTTACGAAAACCTGGGCGCACAGATGGCCAAGGAAGTAGCAAACAAGACTTCTGACACCGCTGGCGACGGCACCACCACCGCAACCGTTCTCGCTCAGGCAATCACTCGCGAAGGCCTCAAGAACGTTGCCGCAGGCGCAAACCCCATGGACATCAAGCGCGGTATGGACGCTGCAGTTGACGCTGTCATCGAAGAAATCGGCAAGATGGCTGTGAAGATCAACGGCAAGGAACACATCGCTCAGGTTGCTACCATTTCCGCTAACAACGATCCGGAAATCGGCGACCTCCTGGCCAACGCTATGGAAAAGGTCGGTAACGACGGCGTTATCACCATCGAAGAATCCAAGACTGCAGAAACCATCCTCGACGTCGTCGAAGGTATGCAGTTCGATCGCGGTTACCTGTCTCCCTACTTCGTCACCAACACTGACAGCATGGAAGCAGCCCTCGAAGCTCCTTACATCCTC
Organism: Fibrobacter sp. UWH6; assembly: GCF_900142465.1. Lineage (NCBI taxonomy): Bacteria > Pseudomonadati > Fibrobacterota > Fibrobacteria > Fibrobacterales > Fibrobacteraceae > Fibrobacter > Fibrobacter sp. UWH6. The sequence continues at coordinate 319,985 of NZ_FRAX01000001.1, read as the reverse complement.
CTTTACGACAAGAAGATCTCCACCATGAAGGACCTCCTCCCCATGCTGGAATTCGTCGCAAAGCAGGGCAAGCCTCTCCTCATCATCGCTGAAGATGTTGACGGCGAAGCTCTCGCAACTCTCGTTGTGAACAAGATGCGCGGCACCCTGAAGGTGGCAGCCGTTAAGGCTCCGGGCTTCGGCGACCGTCGTAAGGCAATGCTGGAAGACATCGCTATCCTCACCGGCGGTATGCTGGTTTCCGAAGACACCGGCGCTAAGCTGGAAGACGCTCCGGTTACCGTCCTCGGTCAGGCAAAGTCCATCGTTATCACCAAGGACAACACAACAATCGTCGAAGGTGCTGGCGACGCCGCTTCCATCAAGGGCCGTATCGCCCAGATCAAGAAGCAGATCGAAGCTACCACTAGCGACTATGACCGCGAAAAGCTCCAGGAACGTCTCGCTAAGCTCGCTGGCGGCGTTGCAGTGATCAAGGTCGGTGCTGCTACCGAAGTTGAAATGAAGGAAAAGAAGGACCGCGTTGACGATGCTATGCACGCTACCCGCGCAGCCGTCGAAGAAGGTATCGTTCCGGGTGGTGGCGTTGCTCTCATCCGCGCAGCCAAGGCTGTCGAAGCCCTCAAGCTCACCAACGACGACCAGAAGACTGGTGCCGCTATCATCAAGCGCGCTATCGAAGAACCTCTCCGTCAGATCGTCGCAAACGCTGGTGGCGAAGGCTCCGTCGTTGTGAACAAGGTTAAGGAAGGTAAGGACGGCTTCGGCTACAACGCCAAGACCGATACTTACGAAGACCTGATCAAGGCTGGCGTTATCGACCCGGCTAAGGTTACCCGTACCGCTCTCAAGAACGCATCCTCCATCGCTTCCATGATCCTGACCACCGACTGCGTGATTACCGAAAAGAAGGAAGCCAAGCCGGCAGCACCCGCTATGGATCCTTCCATGGGCATGGGCGGCATGATGTAATAAAGCCTTCTCGCGGGGTCTCCCCCGCGATCTAGGATTTTTTCCCCTTTACGAACAAAGGGCTGCGGTTTAAAACCGCAGCCCTTTTTCTGTATGCTTTGTTCTTTCTGACTACTTCTTCTTAAGCCATGCCTGGCAAAGGAACATGGAGAATACCACGCTGGTAATCAGGAAAATGAAGATGCCTAGGCAAGCCAGGTCACCGATGCCCTTCAGGCCGCGATGGGTGGTAAAGAGGAAGCCCACGAAGCCGGCGATAGTGGTCATGGAGCTGGCCATCACGTTACGGCCGGTGTTGTCCATAAGCTGGCGGAGGGTCATGTTCTTGTCGGACATCCAAGAGGTAATGAAGTGGATGGTAGCGTCGATGCCGATACCCAGGGTCATGGGAATGACGATCACATTATAAATGCTGATCTTGCCGAAATCCAGGAAGTGGGTCAAGGCGCCAAGTACGCCCAGAGTCAGCAAGGTGCCCATGCCGAAGGAAATGCAGCCGCTAATGAAGAGCTTGGGCTTGCGGAAGGACACGGCCAAGGTTCCGAAGATCACCAGGATGATGGCCAGGGCCAGGCGGAAGCTGTCCTGCTTCACGGATTCAATCACGTCAGAGAGAATGAACTGGGAAGAGAAGGTGCGCAGGTCTTCGCCGTCGAAGTTCCAGTGGCCATAACGTTCCTGGAAGCGGTGCAGGGCGTGGGCATCCCAGCTGGGGAAGTCACCGTAGATAAAGCCGATCTTGCCATAGGAGCCATCCTTTTCGCGGAGGAGGTCCAGAGTCCAGCTAGGAACGTCTTCGGGAGTGAAGGATTCCTCGACCTTGGCCAGCTGACGGAGAGAAGCGATGTTTGCGGAATCCTCGCCTTCGGCGCGGTCAAAGACACGGGCTTCTGCCAGGTCGCGAATTTCCTCGATGATTTCGAGGCGGGCCTTCTGGGAATCCATAGGCGGCACAAAGCTCTTCAAGGTCAGGAAGCTACCCAGGGTAGAATCCTTTTCCACATGGAGTCGGACCATCAAGGTATCGTACAGCATATCAAGCTGTTCGGGCTTGGAACCCATGACGGCGGCCGGAGTGGATGTCACGGCACGGTTGGTGGCACGGGTCACCTTGGTAGAAATCTTGTTCTTGGAAGTCTTTACCGTGGTAGAAACGCGGCGCAGGTTGCGCATGTTGTGTTCGAAGTCCACATCCTGGGCAAAGTACAGGGAGATGCCACCAAGAATGAAGCCGATAATGGCCGCATACTTAAAGAAGTTAAAGACTTGCTTGTCGCTCCAGGACTTGGGAAGCAGACTGTTATTAGGTGCAGCGGGAATACCGCCCATGCATCTGATAAATACAGGCAGCACCAGCAAGGAGGTCAGCATACTGAACAGCACACCGCAAGAAGCCACCACGCCGAATTCATAGAAGCCGCGGAAGTGTGCAGCAAGCAAGGTCAGGAAGGCTGCGATGGTGGTGAAACTTGCCAGAATGAAAGGCTTCATCATTTTCTGCTGGGCCATTTCCAGCACTTCTTCCAAAGAGGCGTTCTTGCTCAGCAGCTTTTGTGCCGTACCCAAAATATGGATGGAGTAGTCAATACCGATACCCAAGATAATGGAAGCCACAAAAACGGTAAAGGGGTTCATCTTACCGTACAGCAGGGCGGTAAATGCCAGGGTAGGAATGCAGGCGTACAGCACAGAGGCAGTCACCAGCACAGGGCCCTTCACGCTGCGGAAGAACACCATGGTCAAGATGAAGATCAGGACAAGGCTAATGCCGAAGGAGAAGATACTGTCGTTAGCCACTTCATCCACTTCCTTCAGACCTTCGTAAGTACCTTCAACAGTAAAACGGGTAGGCACGGGGTAAGTCTTGGAACCGAAGTAGCTCAACAGGGAATCGGTGCTTGCCAGAATATGGGTCACGAATTCATAGTCGGTAGAAGGCTTGATCAGTTTGGCGTTCACCACACCGTTAAAGAGGATCTTGCCATCATAGTCTTCCGGAGGAGGAGTGCCGATCAGGCGAGTTTTCAGATGAGCCGGCAAGAAAGCCTTGGGATTCCATTCTTCGCCAGACTTTGCCTGCTGTAAGGTATCATCCTTGGCCTTCTTCTTGAAGAAGGAATCAAAGGCGCTAACCGCTTCTTCGGGGAGGCCCAGTTCCTGCGGGAGGTTGGCGTCAAACCAGACACGTTCTTTCTTTTCGGCAGAGGCAGAACTGTCGGACAGACCATCCATCAGGTCAACCACCAGAGGACCATTCTTGCGGCCGATTTCCAGCTGCAGATCTTCAAGATTGTCGCGGATGCGTTCCAGATGCTTCGAAGGCAGGTAAAGCAGGGCGTTATCCTTGAAGAACTGGTTGTCGTTATCGACCTGAGTCGAGACGAAATCGCCAGTCCAGTTCTTGTGGATGTATGCACTGATAGAATCCTGCAGGGCGGCAACGAGTTCGACGTCTTCGCTCTGGATGGCAATCATGAAACGGTCCGTACTACCGAAACGGCTGAAGGATTCCTGCAGAGCCTTGACGCTAGGCGTATCTTCCGGCAGCAAGTGGGACAAGTCCGCATCCAGCTTAAGACCAGGCTTAAACAGGATGGGAATGGCACAGAGTACCGCCAACACTAGGTAGAAGGCCAGAGCCTTGAACTTGTTTCTGCAAATCAGCGGGATATACCAGCCAGAAAATTTTTCAGTAAACGATTTCTTATTCATTTTACCATCCATCAGAAGACCTCCTATCCTCTTCTTTTCAAACACTTTTCCTAGAACATCTTGCGGGCTTTCTTAGCCCCACCGGCGGACGTGGCCGGGCTGCTTACCGCACCCTTGTTACTAAAGAGGGTGGCATCGTCAGCAGACTTGGTCTTCACTTCGAAGTGGTTACCGTCGCAAGTTTCAGTAGGAGCATAACCAGCGGTATACAGGCAGACGGTCTTTTCGGAGCAGAACTCACCGGCAGCCTTACCCGTGTGGTTGCAAACGCCCTTGCTTACAACGCCGGAGGGAACCGGGAAGGGCTTGCGGGGCAGATCCTTATGCAGTTCCTTCATCACGGCAATCCAGACAGGCAGGGCATCTTCAGTACCGGTATGACCTGCACCCAGGGAACCCGGATTATCGGAGCCAACCCAGACACCCATGGTGTACTGCTTCGTGAAACCGATATACCAGCAGTCCGTGTAATCGTTTGTGGTACCCGTCTTACCACCACTGGGATGGGTAAAGCCGTTGGCATACACACGGGCGGCAGTACCGCGAATGTTCACGTCCTTCAGAATGTCCACCATCAGGTAGGCAGAAGCCGGGCGCAGCACTTCGTGTTCCACCTTGGAGTTACGTTCGATCACTTCGCCGTTGCGGTCCACGATAGATTCGATCATGTAAGGTTCAATACGGTTACCGCCATTGGGGAACACTGTATAGGCAGACGTCATTTCCATCAGGGTTGCACCCACGGAACCCAGAGCCAAGCTAGGCACAGCCATCAACGGAGCGCGAACGATACCGAACTTGCGGGCGTAGTTCACCACATTGTTCAGGCCGTACTTCATACCCGTCAAAATAGCAGGCAGGTTCTTGGAACGGTACAGGGCGCGGCGGAGCGTCATCATACCTTCGAAGTCATGTTCGAAGTTGGCCGGACGCCACACCTTGTTGGGGTTCTTGTCATCCGGGTCGGGAATGCTCACAGGCTGGTCGTTCACGGAGTCGCAGGGGCTTGCACCGTTATCCATTGCGGTGGAATAGACGATGGGCTTGAAAGAGGACCCGGGCTGACGCAAGGACTGTACGGCACGATTCCAGCGGGAGGCGTTCCAGTCGCTACCACCCACCATGGCACGGATTGCGCCCGTCTCGTTTTCGATAAGGATGGCGGCCACTTCGGCATGATGATAGCGGATACTATCCGGATAACGGCGCTTGGTCAAGTCGGCAGCGGTATCGGCAGCCAGATAATTCTTCTTGAAATCGGCATAAATGCTGTCGAAGTGTGCCACCACGCTATCTTCGGGCATATCATACTTCTTGGTCAAGAGCAGACGGCGTGTGGTGCGGTACTTGACGCGGCGGCGAACCTTTTCCACCTGCACGCGGGCAACGCTATCGGCATAAGCCTGGATGGCCGGGTCGATGGTACTATTAATAGTCACACCATCGGCATAGAGGGAGTTTTCGCCATACTTCTTTTCCATGTACTTACGGATTTCTTCGTAGAAGTACAGGCCGGCATCGTTATTCACTTCCTTCTTGGCCAGGGTGATCGGAGTTTCGATATACTTATGATAATCATCATTATTGATGTAGCCGGCATCGCGCATGGCATAGAGCACCGTGTTGCGGCGTTCCAGTGAAGCCTTGGGATGACGGTCGGGGCGGTAAGCTTCCGGACGCTGGAGCATACCGGCAAGAACAGCATATTCAGGAATGGTCAGACTGTCCAGGGGGCGACCGAAGTAGAACTTGCCTGCAGCCTGGAAACCATAGTTACCGCCAGACAGGTAAACTTCATTCATGTAGAATTCAAGAATTTCCTTCTTGGTATAGGTCTGTTCGATGCGGATGGCGGTCATCATTTCCTTGATCTTACGGGAAATGGTTCGTTCCGGCGTCAGGAACAGGAGCTTGGTCAGCTGCTGGGTCAAGGTAGAGGCACCGCGGAGCTTCTTGCCCGAGGTCGCACTTTCCAGAATGGCAGACGGAATCGCCCACACGTTCATACCCCAGTGATCATAGAAGGCACGGTCTTCGGTAGCCATCACCGCATGGATCGCATCTTCCGGAATCGAGTCGAAGGGAGTCCATTCGCGACGTTCCACGAAATACTCGTGGGCAATTTCGCCGTTCATGTCGTTAATCTTCGTGACCAGCTTGGGATTGATCTGCTCCAGCTGAGAAAGGGAGGGCAGCTCCGGCGCAAAGTGGTTGTACACCGCCACAACCGTCACAAAAGCGATAATCACCGGCAAAGCCAGGATTCCGAGCCAAATCAGCACCTTTTTATCGGTGAACCAGCCCTTCAAAATCTGAAGGACATTCATTAGGACAGCTTTAACTTTATTCATTATAATATATAAGGTTAAAAATTTGGGGACAAAGATAGCTAATACGAGAACATCATACCTTTAAGGAACATGAAAAGAGGGGTCTAAAGCCCCCCCATAAAAACTTTTTTCAAAAAAAATCATTTTTTTTAGGAATTACCCTTGACAAATATCGTGAATAATCTATCTTTGTGCGCGTTGAAAGACGAGAGTCAAACAACAAAACAAAAACGCGGATGTAGCCCAACTGGATAGAGCGTTTGGCTACGAACCAAAAGGCTCCAGGTTCGAGTCCTGGCACCCGCAGAAAAAAGCAGTAAGAGAGATCTTACTGTTTTTTTCGTTTTACACCTCCCCAGACATTTTGTTTCAAAAACTTTTCAAACTGTCCTTCATTTTGCAAACAGTTGTTTGCACGGCGCGTTTAATTTTATTCTAAATTTACATACAAGGTTAAAAACAGGAACACATTATTACCCATACCACGCCGTGGAGGAAAAATGATCTACAAGCAAATCATCTTATCGAAAGTCATCCAGCACATTTTTCTCGCCAAACGTCAAAAAACAGGGCTAACCCAGCTGGGACTCGCCCTCAAATCCCATATTACCCGCCAGTTCATCTCCCAAGTCGAAAGCGGCAAGAGAGCCCCCTCTATTTTCACCATGAGCGTCCTAGCCACGGCCTGCAAAATGACCCTGACCGAACTATTCCAGGAAGTGGACAAACTGTACAATTTTTACGAAATGGAAGACAATTGCAGGGCTTCGGAACCGGCCAAGATCGCAGCTTCGCCAAACCGTTGCAACGACTACATCGAAAACATCAGACACAAGTCACAGCCGTAATCTACGACCCTTAACAAAAAGGCTATTTTTTACTATCTTTGCGACCTATGGAATGGCCGCGCAACATAAAAACACTTACCACAGACGAACTGAAAGCTTGGCTTAGGGACGTCGACGAAAAGCCTTTTAGAGCAGACCAGATTCAGAAATGGCTGTTCTGCCAGCAGGTCCGTTCCTACGACGAAATGGTGAATATTTCACCCGCACTTCGCGAAAAGTTGGCAAACCAGTTTGAGCTGCGCTCCCTCAAGGAAGACCAGCACATGGTTTCCGTAGACGGAACCGTCAAATGGTTGTTCGAAACCCATGACGGATATCACATCGAAACCGTGATGATCCCCGCCAACGGTCGTTTTTCTGTTTGCGTTTCTACCCAGGTGGGCTGCGCCATGAACTGCGCATTCTGCCGCACCGCCAAGATGGGCTTCTTCCGTAATCTCGAAGCCGGCGAAATCCTCGAAGAAATCCTGAACGTCAACTGGTACCTGAAAGACAACAACATCTTCAACGAAGAAGGTCAGATCGCCCAGGTCACCAACATCATCTTCATGGGCATGGGCGAACCCCTGAACAACCTGGAAAACGTACACCGAGTCTGCTGCACTCTGCACAACCAGAAGCTGTTCAACATGGGCTCCAAGCGCATGACCGTCAGCACCAGCGGCGTCGTCCCCCGCATCAAGGAACTGGTGGACCGCAACACGCCCTGCTGCCTGGCCATCAGCCTGAACAGCACCAATAACGAATACCGCTCTTCCGTCATGCCGGTAAATGACCTCTGGCCCATCGAAAAACTTTTGGAAGCGGTAGACGAATATATCCGTAGAACCGATAATTATGTGACGTTCGAATTCGTTCTGATCCAGAACATCACCTGTACGCCCAAGGCCGCCAAGGAACTGATCCGCATTTGCGCTCCCCGACGCGTCAAGGTGAACGCCATCATCTTAAACGATGGCGACGACCCGAACCTGCACGCCCCTACCCCCGAAGAAGTGGACACCTTCCTCGCCGCGGTCCGAGCAGCCCAGGTCCAGATCACCATCCGTACCGCCCGTGGCCGCGACATTCTGGCCGCCTGCGGACAGCTGGCCTACAAGAAGAACAAGGACAACCAGGAAGCATTTGAAAGAGGCCACAGCCTCCCCGACGCAAAGCCCAGGCAGGACTGACAAGGTTCGGCACAGGGCTCCAGGACGGAATCAAATTTGGAATTAGGATAAGTAATTAGCAAGAGAAACAAACAGGAAGGTAAATAATGTTGACACAAAACCTCCCGGAATTTTGGGATAATCTTTACGCAGAAGGCAAGGACTATTGGAACACCAAGAAGGCTACCCCTGCCCTGCTGGAATTTTTCAAGAACCCCTCCTGCCCCGCTACCGGCTCCGTGCTGGTTCCTGGCGCAGGCTTTGGTTACGACGCCGAAGCATGGGCCATGCGCGGCCATGACGTTCTGGCAGTAGATTTCGCAGCAACCGCAGTCGATGAACTGGACCACTTGAGCCGCAAGCACAAGAACCTCCGTTCCCTGGACCTGGACTTGTTCACCCTTTCTCCCAAGGATCAGAAGCGTGGCGGCCAGCAGTTCGATATCGTGTACGATTACGGTACCTTCACTGCAATCCATCCGGGTCGTCGCGACGAATTCTTCGAAGTCTGCTACAAGATGCTGAAGGACGACGGAGTGCTGATTTCCCTCATGTACCCGCTGATGAACGGCAAGACCCTGCAGGGTCCTCCGCACTGCACCAGCGAAGGCGAACTGATGGCTCGTCTCGGCGGCGTTTTCGATGTGGTTGAACGCATCCCGGCCGTAAACAGCCTCCCCGACCGTGCAGGTAAGGAAGAATTCTGGATTCTCAAGAAGTGCCTGTAGTAGCATAAAGGTTATAGGCGAAAGGATAAAGGAGCGCGGTCATCCCGCGCCTTTTTTTTTCGCCGTAAACAGCCTACCGCCTTTAAACTTTAAACTTTATCCTTTAACCTTTTTTCTATCTTTTTCGCTGTAAATTTTTCACACTTTTAACGAGGTTATTATGGCTCAAGATTTATGCCCCTGTGGTTCCGGTAAAGAATATTGCGAATGCTGCGAACCGGTCATCAAGCAGACTGCTCTCGCCGCTTCTCCCGAAGCACTGATGCGTTCTCGCTACACCGCTTACGCCAAGCACGAAATCGCATGGCTCAAGGAATCCCTGGAAGCTACTCAGCGTTCCGATTTCGACGAAGCTAGCGTCGAAGCATGGAGCAAGGAATCCGAATGGCTGGGCATCGAAATCAAGCAGACCAAGACCGAAGAAGAAAAGAACATCGGCTGGGTCGAATTCGTAGCTCGCTTCAAGCAGGGCAACATCACCCGTAACCACCACGAACTGGGCGAATTCCACAAGGTTGGTGGCGCATGGTTCTTCTATGACGGCCGTGCAGTCAAGCAGGAAACCGTGAAGAAGACCGGTCCGGATGTCGGCCGTAACGATCCGTGCCCCTGCGGTTCTGGCAAGAAGTACAAGAAGTGCTGCGGCGCTGGTAAGTAACGACGGTATGAGGACGCACCTGCGGTGCTCTGAGGCATGAGGGCGGGCCAAAGGCCCTTTGAGCTAAGGAATAGCGGCTTCGCTGCGACAATTTAACTTACCTCTAGCGAGCACAGCGAGCGACCTCAAAGCGACATCGTCGCGACCTCATCCCTGATTTCCTAAGGAATAAAAGCAATGTTCAAGATTTTTGTTGATGGCGAAGCTGGTACCACCGGTCTTCAGATTTATGATCGACTCGCAAAGCGTAACGATATCGAAGTTCTGCGCATTTCCCAGGAACTGCGTAAGGATACCGCCGAACGCCAGCGCTTGATCAATGAATCCGACGTGACTTTCCTGTGCCTGCCCGATGCAGCCGCCGTGGAAAGTGCAGCGCTCTGCACCAATCCGAACACCGTAATCATCGACGCTTCCACGGCTCACCGTGTGAACCCGGACTGGACTTACGGCATGCCCGAACTTTCTGCAGAACAGCGCAAGGCCATCAGCACAGCAAAGCGCATTGCTAACCCCGGTTGCCACGCCACAGGCTTTATCCTTGGCGTACACCCGCTGGTCGCAAGCGGCATTCTCCCCAAGTCCACAAACTTGGCAGCCTACAGCATCACCGGCTATTCCGGTGGCGGCAAGAAGCTCATCGCCGAATACGAAGACGAAAGCGCTCTTGGCCACAAGGCAGGAGAATCCCTCCCCATCATGGCTCCGGCACCTTACGCCCTGGCCCTTTCTCACAAGCACATTCCCGAAATGAAGAAGTACTGCGAACTGGAAAACACGCCCTTCTTCAATCCGGTGCTTGGCCCCTACTACAAGGGCATGGCCGTAACCGTAGCCCTCTTTGCAAACCAGCTTAGCAAGAAGGTTGGACCTCAGGACCTGACCGACATCCTCAAGGAACACTACGCAGGCTCCAACTTCGTAACCGTCATGCCTTACGAAGCAACCCCTGCAGAGACTCCGGCACTGATCAACGGCCGTCTGAACCCCACCATCTGCAACAACACAAATAATGCTTGCATCCAGGTTTTCGGTAACGAAACCGTCATGCAGGTTACAACAATCATCGACAATCTGGGCAAGGGCGCCAGCGGTGCCGCCATCCAGAACATGAACATCGCTCTCGGTCTCGACGAAACGTTAGGACTCTAACCCTGCGGCGAAGCCGCCTAACTCAAACTCAAAGGAGCGAAGCGACGAGCTCATACCTCGGACCTCGAAACCTGTTATGTTTTTAGACGAAAAATCAATCGAAGTGCGCTCCGGCAAGGGCGGTGACGGCATCTGCAGTTTCCACCGTGAAAAGTTTGTACCTCTGGGCGGCCCCGATGGCGGAGATGGCGGCCGTGGCGGTCACGTTATCCTCCAAGTCAACGAACAGTATTCCACCCTGCTGGACATGGGTAACGCACGTCTGTACAAGGCACGCCCCGGTCAAGCCGGCGGCGCCAAGCGCTGCACCGGCAGATCTGCAGAAGACCTCATCGTAGACGTACCCAAGGGAACTATCGTCAAGGATGCCGAAGGTCGAATTCTTGCAGACCTTACCGAAGACGGCCAGCGCTGGATTGCTGCCCGTGGCGGCAAGGGCGGCATGGGCAACCAGCACTTCGCCACCCCTTCTAACCAGGCACCTCGCAAATGCACTCCGGGCGAAGCAGGCGAAAAGCGCGAACTGTTCCTGGAACTGAAGCTCATGGCAGACGTCGGTCTGGTTGGCTTCCCCAACGCAGGCAAGTCCAGTCTGGTGAACAAGATTTCCAGCGGACGTCCCAAGGTGGGCGACTATCCCTTTACCACTCTGGAACCGGTGCTTGGCATCGTGCAGATGAACGGACATAGCTTTGTGGTGGCCGACATTCCGGGTCTCCTGGAAGGCGCCAGCGAAGGCAAGGGTCTGGGTCACCAGTTCCTGAAGCACATCGAACGCACCCACACTCTTTTGTTCGTAATTGACGGTTTTGCAGAAAACGCCTACGAACAGTTCACGGTTCTGAAGGGAGAACTGGCGGCATTCCACCCGAAGCTAGCCAAGAAGCCCTACGTAATCGCCCTGAACAAAAGTGACCTGGGCATCGAAGAGGCCATCAAACAGTTTGCGGAACATAAGGAAAAGGTTATCATCACCTCTGCCTTTACCGGTGAAGGTTGCATGGAACTCCGTGACGCCCTGGATCAGGCAGTCCCCCACGTCCAAAAGAAAAAGGTGGGCTGGGAAACCAGGAAGGTAGAAGCACCTGTCAAGAAGGCCGCCGCAAAGACTGCTGCCAAGGCAGAACGCAAGGCAGCATCCAAGACCGCAGCCAAGCCCGCATCCAAGACCACAAAGGCTCCTGCCAAGAAGGCTCCCGCAAAGAAGCCTGCCGCAAAAAAGTCCAAGTAAGGTAAAAGTCCATGGCAAAAAAGGAACAGTCAACACCCGTCATCCAGAATAGAAAGGCAAACCACCTTTACTTCGTGGACGAAACCTTCGAGGTGGGCATCATGCTCATCGGTTCCGAAGTCAAGTCCATTCGCGACGGCAAGTGTACCATTGGCGAAGCCTGGATTGACATTGACGAAAAGAAGAACGAGCTCTGGCTGGTAGGTGCCCGCATCGACGAGTACCTATTCGCCAACCGCTTCAACCACATTCCTGCAAGACGCCGCAAGCTCCTGGCCCATGGCCACGAAATCGAAAAGATGCGCAAGGCCAAGGAACAGAAGGGCTGCACCCTGATTCCTCTGAAGTTGTACTTCAAGAATCGTCGCGCCAAGCTGGAAATGGGCATCTGCCGCGGTAAGGACCAGCACGACAAACGTCAGACCATTATGGAACGCGACGCCAAGATGGAAATGGATCGCGCAGCAAAGGCACACAAGTAATGAACAAGGTTTTGTGGGTACTGCTTTTCTGCCTAGCAACCGCCTCTGCGGTGTGGGCCGGTAAAACGGACGTAGAGAATTTCGCCCAAAGTAAGGGCGCCTCTTTCCATTGGTATCCCGTTCAAAAAACGTTCACCCTAGAAAGAAACAAGGACACGGTCAAGTTCGCCATCGGCCTCCCCTACGCAAGTCTCCACGGCAAGACAATCAACCTTGCAGCAGCTCCAGTTCTTTCTGCAGGCCGCATCCAAATTGATTCCGTCGACGCAGCAAAATTTTTTGAGGCAGAACAAACCGCAAAAAGTTCCGCCCAACAGGCAGCCGTTTCATCAAGCAGTGTAAAGGCAGCCCCCGCAGCAACAAATACAACAACCACAGCCCAAGCACCCGCCCCCGCAAAAAATGAAACCGCAGGCACCCGCGAAGTCAAGACCATCGTTATCGACCCGGGCCACGGCGGCAAGGACTCAGGCGCCATCGGTTCCAAGTCTCAAGAAAAAGACATTGTCCTTACCGTAGGCAAGCTCCTCAAGAAGGAATTGGAAAAGGAAGGCTTTATCGTCAAGATGACCCGCGACAAGGATTACTTTGTCGAACTGGGCCAGCGGGCCAATCTAGCAAACCAATGGGATGGCGACCTCTTCATCAGCCTCCACTGCAACGCCGTTGACGCCACTCCCGAACGCAAGAAGATTATCAAGGGCTACCACGTCTACGTACTCCGCGCTCCCGAAAGCGAAGAAGACAAGGCCATCGCCCGCCGCGAAAACAAGGTGGCCACCCTCTACGGCGAAAAGAACGCCAAGGAAGAACTCTCCCCCATCGAATGGTTTAAGCTGGAAGCCCGCCTCGAAAAGTACAAGCAGAACAGCTACATGTTCACCGAAGAAATGTTAAAGGCCATGGACGGCGGCAAGATCCGTCGCCAGGCAGGTGGCGTAGGCGGTGCAGGCTTCATGGTCCTGGTGGGTGCATTAATGCCCGCAGTCCTTTACGAAATCGGCTTCATCAGCAACCTTGAAGACGAAGCCTACATGATGAGCGACGCCGGCCAGAAGGATATCGCAGAACGCATTTCCAAGGCAGTCACCAGCTACAAGGAAGCCGTTCACAACTACCGCGAAACCCTGGGCAGGTAAAGGTTAAAGGTTAAAGTATAAAGAGAGGTGACTCCGGTGGAGTCGCCTTTTTGACAAGTCCGCGGCACCTATTTTTTACGTCGTATGAGTAAAAAGTCCTCGGTCTAAACCGAGGACTTCTCAAATTCGCGAAGTTCGCTTTATAGGTTACAGAGGATTACTCAGCGTCCATGTCAGCTTCGTCGATTTCAGCGTTGTGGTAAACGTCCTGAACGTCGTCGTGATCTTCGAACTTGTCGATGAGCTTGAGCAGCTTCACAGCGTCGTCGTGGCCCAGCTTGACGGGGTCGTTAGCGACGTAGGTGATTTCAGCGCTCATCATTTCGATGCCAGCACCTTCAAGAGCGCGGGTAACGGCGTCGAATGCTTCCGGAGAGGTGGAAACTTCGTGGATGCCGTCTTCAGTGCTCATGTCGTCTGCACCAGCTTCCAGAACCAGGTCCATAACCTGATCTTCGCTGTACTTTTCTGCATCGATAACAATCATACCCTTGTAGGTAAATGCCCAAGTAACGGAACCGGTTTCGCCCATGGCGCCGCCGTTCTTGTTGAAGATGTTACGGATTTCAGCAACGGTACGAACCTTGTTGTCGGTCATGCACTGCACCATGATGGCAATGCCTGCAGGACCGCGACCTTCGTACAGCGGTTCGGTAACGTCTGCACCACCGTTAGCGCCAGTACCCTTGGCAATAGCACTTTCGATGTTCTTGGTGGGCAAGCTCTGAGACTTGGACTTGATGATAGCAGCACGGAGACGCGGGTTTGCATCCGGGTTGCCGCCGCCAAGCTTAGCAGCGATAGAAATTTCCTTAATCAACTTGTTCCATGCCTTAGCACGGGCAACGTCAGTCTTAGCTTTCTTACGTTTGGTGGTGGCCCATTTGGAGTGACCGGACATAAATTACCTCATATAGGTTGCAAAAGTTTCGGGTCAAAAAATAATTTTTTTTTGGACGTCTGTCCTTAAATTCCGCAAGTTTTATATAAAAAATCAAGAAAAAAGCCGCCACCCTTCTCTACGAAAGGCAGCGGCATTTATAAGTTTCGAACTACAAAGAAGATTATTTCTTCTTACGCATAGCGCACTGGCGCTTTTCCTTGACGCTCAGGCTCGGATCATCGCAGCCATCACCAGAAGAAACCTTCTTGTGCTTATTCTTCTTGACAGGAGCCTCATCCTTTACAGCCTTGCCCTTCTTGGCCGGCTTCGTAACGGGAGCTTCTTCAGCTTCTACACGACGCTTGCGGGTAGAAATGGTTCCATCGTCATCAGAAAGTTTGCGGTTTCCGTTCTTCTTCTGAAGAGCTTGCAACTTCTTCTTGTCCATAGGATCAGCGGAAGCCTTGGTAATGGCGCGGTCATACTTACCGCCCCACACGTTACCAATCAAGGAACCGGATTCCAGAGCATCCTTCAGAATGCCCTTAGCCCATTCATCGTTGGCCGGAGGCAACAGCTTGAACTTCAGGTTACGAATACGGGTAGGTTCTTCTTCATAATAAAGCATCATGTCAAAGAAACCAACCTGATATTCCTGACCGTCGGTACCAGCAGCCGTAGAGGGAACGTATGCGAGAACCGCATAAAGTTCACCGTCAAAGAGACCGGTAATCAAGACGTCGCCGTCTCCACCCGGAGCCTGGACTTCACCCGTAGCCTGGAAGGCCCACGGAGCGACATCCACCGTCAACTGGAACTTGTGGAAACCCTTTTCAACCTTCTTCAGTTTAAGCAGCGCCCCAGAGAAAGCCTGGAATTCAGGCTTCAGGTTCTGAGCAGAGCAAACAACTGCAAAGGCCAGAAAGAGAAATGCAAGTAACTTCTTCATAATTCTAATCCTCTTTTAATTCGGGTTAGAAACCCAATCCACTAATCAAGACTTAGTTCTTGTAGAACAGAGCCTTGGCTGCTTCGAACATGGGATCCTTTTCATCCGGGTTGCGGCATTCGGTATAGATACGAACCTTGGGTTCGGTACCGGACGGGCGAACCAGCATCCAGGAATCGTCTTCGAAAATGATCTTCACGCCGTCGAGAGTGAGCAACTGCTTAACGGTCTTTTCGGTGTTGCCCACCATGACCTTAGCACCGACCTGTGCGGCTTCGGCAACAGCGTTCACCTTGGCGATGAGCGGAGCACCGACCAGGGACTTGTCCACTTCGAAACCAGCGCGGCTGGGGTAGAAGCGGCCATATTCAGCATAGAGGGCATCCAGGTATTCACCCAGGTTCTTGCCGGTGGTAGCCATGATTTCGAGAGCGATGAGAAGGCCGAACTGAGCATCCTTTTCCAGGGTGTTGTTGAGGCCGGAAATACCATCAGATTCTTCGAAGGCGACCAGAGCCTTATCCTTGGCATTGCGAGACAACCAGGGGCGGAAGTTCTTGAAGCCCACCGGAGTTTCCATAACGGGAACGCCCAGCTTTTCAGCAATGATGTTCACGAAGTTAGAAGTAGCAACAGACTTTGCAACCACGCCCTGTTCCTTGCGCCAGGTAGCCATGTAGTGGAAAGCGATTGCGCCGAACTGGTTCATGTCGATTTCGCGAGAACCATCGTAGAAGCGGATACGGTCACCATCCGGGTCAAAGATTGCGCCCAGGCGGAAGAAGGACTTGCTTTCGTCCAGAGCCTTGCGGACCATTTCCAGGTTCTTGGAAGACGGTTCCGGAGCAACACCGCCGAACAGGCTGTCGTCTTCGTTACGGATGGTAACGAGGCACTGGGGATTGTCCAGGAGAGCGGCCGGACGACGACGGGTAGAACCGTGAACGTGGTCGCAGACCAAAGTCAGACGATCCTTCTTGATGAAGTCCTTGATACGGTCAAACTTGATGGTGCCCTGCTTGATCAGGAATTCCTTGTAGATCTTCAGGGAGTCGATGATTTCCCAGTCAACCTTGGAGACCGGTTCGAACTTCCAGGTGCTCATCATTTCGTTAGAGAGCTTGGTAATCACGTTGGTGATTTCCGGACCTGCAGGACCGCCGTCTGCGGGGTTGAACTTGATGCCGTTGTAGTGGCTGGGGTTGTGGCTAGGAGTCATGTTGATGGAGCAGGCAGCACCCAGCATTTCGATTGCAGCGGAGAATTCCGGAGTCGGCATTTCGTTGCCGTAGTAAACCTTCACACCGGCCTTGGCGAACTGGTCAGCCACAGCTTCGCAGAATTCGTGACCCAGGAGACGGTTGTCGTGGCCAACCACAACGCCGCGCTTCTGAAGTTCAGCGAAGTCCTTGACGCCAAGAGCTTCGAACATGGCAGCATCAGCTTCCTTGTAGAGGCGGACGATAGCTGCGCCTACGACCTGCAGATTACGGAGAGTGAATTCAGAACCGATTTCGCCACGCCAGCCGGAAGTG
Organism: Fibrobacter sp. UWH6; assembly: GCF_900142465.1. Classification (NCBI taxonomy): domain Bacteria; kingdom Pseudomonadati; phylum Fibrobacterota; class Fibrobacteria; order Fibrobacterales; family Fibrobacteraceae; genus Fibrobacter; species Fibrobacter sp. UWH6. The sequence continues at coordinate 303,215 of NZ_FRAX01000001.1, read as the reverse complement.
CCGAAGCTAACCTTTGCCGGTTCCTGAGAGGTGAGAGCCACCTGCTTGACCTGTTCTACCAGAGCCATGTCGGTAGCGGGGTTAAATTCGGGGGACTGGATCTTCTTCCAAATCTGAGTAATGTTTTCCATAGTGGTTCCTATTTTAAAGTTTTCGGGCATTAATTTACAAAAATTTTGTTACAAACGATACCCCTCCCCACCAAAAAGGGGCTTATCTCGCCCCTGTATATTTTAATGTTATTTTTTGACATAAAAAGAACAGCATACGGTAAAAAGAAAGGTAAAAATCCAGGTCATTACGTCCTTAAAGGCACCAAATCCCCCGTTTACACCGATTTTCGCGAAAAATAATGGGGGTAAAGCGACATTTGCAAGGTCCAAATCTTCATTTTATAGCTATTTTTAAGGCATGCAAATTACAAAAGCTTCTCAACTTACTGGTGTTTTTCCCGCATTGTTCACTCCGCTGATGAACGATGATCCTAAGAACCTTAACAACTCCATCGACTACAAGAAGATGGAAAAGATGATTGACGACCTCATTGCCTCTGGCGTTTCCGGTATTCTCCCGGTTGGCACCACTGGTCAGAGCGCCACCGTCACTCACAAGCAGCATCTGGACATCATCAAGTTCACTCTGGACTACGTAGGCGGCCGCGTTCCCGTTATCGCAGGCGCAGGCTCCAACTGCACTCGTGAATCTGTGGAAATGATTCAGGAAATCCTGAAGATTGCTGAAGTTCCCATGCTCTGCGTGACCGGTTACTACAACAACCCGTCCCAGGAAGGCATCGAAAAGCATTTCAAGACCTTGAGCGAAGAAACTGGCGCCAAGATCATCATCTATAACGTTCCGGGCCGTACCGCTAGCTACGTCCACCCCGACACCCTCATCGCCCTTTCCGAAGACAAGAACATCATCGGTCTCAAGCAGGCAGTTGACTTCCGTATCGGCGAAAAGTTCCACGAAGACACCAAGCGCGTCATCAACGAAACCAAGAACAACGACTTCGCCGTTCTCTCTGGCGAAGACGGATTCTTCATCGATATGCTTGAAATGGGTGGCCAGGGCCTGATTACCGCTACCGGTAACATTCCCGAAGCTGCAAAGATTTTCTCTGACCTTTACAAGGCATACGCTGCTGGCGATGCCTCCAAGGCCAAGGACCTGCAGAGCGCAGCCCGCGACTACGTGGAAGCAACCTTCTGCCGCAAGAACCCCATTCCTCTGGGAACCATGTTCAACAGCCCGTTGTTCCAGCCCATGACCAGCGTCAAGGACACCGCCCGCGGCGAAGAAGCCGTAGAACGCATCATGAAGCTCATCAACGAAAAGGCAGAAAGCCTCAAGAAGTATCACGTTTAATAGGTTTGAGGGCGCACCTTCGGTGCTTTCAGGTTTGAGGACGGTCCTTCGGACCTTTGAGTTAAAGTAAGGCGGCAAAGCCGCGATCATTTGACTCATACCTCAAGCGAGCACTGCGAGCGACCTCGAACCTCATACCTCACAAGGAGAATATCATGGCTAAGAATCAGAAAGTTCAGAAGTCCATTAGCGACGAAGTCTGCGCTTACATCAGCAAGCAGAAGCTCCTCCCCATCCCCGTTCAGACCCTGAACGAAGAAGTGGAAGCAACCCGCTACTTTGGTGGCGACCTGAAGGAATTCATCGAAGCCGCAAAGTCCCTGGGCGCAAAGAGCATCTTTGTCGAAACCCTGTACCTTGAAGAAGACGAATTCTTCTATGACAGCGGTATGGATGACGAAGAATATCTGGAAACCTACGGCGCCGACTGCAATTGCGGTTGCCAGTGCGGTTGCTGCTGCGAAGACAAGGCCGAAAAGAAGGCAGACAAGAAGTCCAAGAAGGCAGCTAAGGTTGAAGAAGAGGAAGAAGATGGCGTATGGCTGGAACCGGAAGACCTGGACGGCCTGGACCTGTCCCTCCTGAAGCCGGAAATCGCTTCTTACATGGACCGCGTTGGCGAAAGTTGCGGCGTCCGTCTCACCGTTCCCGGTGTTGACCACCTGGAAGTGGAAATCTTCGCAGACTGGTACGACGAATTCGCCGAACTGGTAGACGAAGCTTCCGAAATCATCGAAGACGATCCCGTTGGCGCTCTGGAAGAAATGCAGGCCGCATTCGACGAAGCTGAAGCTGCAGCCGAAGCCGAAGAAAAGGCAGCACTCGAAGCCGAAAAGGCCAAGGGCACCAAGAAGATTGCAGCTCACCCCCCGAAAAAGGCTAAGTAATATCAGACTAACGAAGCTTTAAAGAACGACCGGTTTATGCCGGCCGTTTTTTATATTGGTTATCATGAAATCCGTAAGCACAATCTTGTTTATTCTCCTACTCGCATTAAATTCGTTTGCGGCCACCCCTATTGTAACGCATGAATCTAGAATTGTGCAATCCATTCCTACTAATATAGAGAATTACGTCCACGACACAAATTACGACGGTGATTATTCCGATCACAGCCCTTTTTTGAGATTTATGGGTTACCTTTATTCTGTCGCAGGAATACTTGGCGGAATTATGGTGATTGGTGTTGACGTAGGTTTAAACAGTGGTAGTGCAACAGGCATCGGAGCTGGAGCAGGTCTAATCGCCCTTGGTACCACAGGAATTGTTTTACTTTCATGGTAACTAAAAAGTCTCGGATTACTCCGGGACTTTTTTAATTGAAATCTGTGCGACGATAAGCCGAAGCTTTAAAGCGAAGGATTACCTTGCTTAGGTATGATACAACTTGCTAGTCTGATAATTCGGTTCAGAGGTCAAGTTCACACCCAGGCGGCGGAACACGCCTACATCAACCTGAGAGAGGATGACGCTGGCATGGACTTCGCAGTGGCGGAGTTCCGGAAGCTTTTCCAGAGCGATCTTTGCGTTGTAATCCGTGAGGGCGCAGACAGAGAGAGCCACCAACACTTCGTCCATGTGGAGACGGGGATTGGTGTGGCCCAGTTGCTTGGTCTTCAGGCTCTGAATAGGTTCAATGACCATGGGAGAAAGCAGACGGACTTCATCAGGAATACCAGCCAGGTGCTTGAGGGCATCCAGAAGCATGGCAGAGGACGCACCCAGCAAGGAAGAAGTCTTTGCGGCAATCACAGCGCCATCCTGAAGTTCAATAGCAACGGCGGGGCCGTTAGTTTCTGCGGCACGCTTGAGAGCGGCAGCCACCACCGGACGGTCGGCGGTGCTAA